>JAPLIW010000131.1 GCA_026388915.1 Deltaproteobacteria bacterium | reverse complement strand
TACCCGAATACTGAATCGGACCTGGCCGGTTACCGGGTTTATTATGGGACCAGCTCCGAGGGGACCTTCAGTAACTCGACCGATGTGGGTATGGCCCCCCGGGAAGGGGATCTAGTAGTTTATACGATAACAAACCTTATTAAGGACGAGAGATACTGCATCGCACTTACAGCATACAACACATCTAATTACGAGAGCGGTTTGTCTAACCTTTGGGAAGATGTGTGTGGAAATGCATGGTAATGTATGGGATATGCCTCTTTTTTCGGCTCGCAAAAAAATTAATGCAACAACCAGACAAAACAGCATTCTTTTCATAGACCGTTATGGCTCTCGTCCCATTTCTCCGACCAATCTTCTTTCAACAAGGGGACTGGTTACGAAAGGATATCATCCAGAGACCGATCGGGATGTAGACTTTGCAGAAAATCCCGGCAGGGTAAGCAGAGGATTTTATCTTTCTTAAGGCGGTCTTGGCCCCGATAAAGCAACAAAGCCTTGCTCTGCGGAAACTCTTCCTGAAAAGACTTCAAGCCGCGAAGGTCGGCGGGATGAATTTTTTGCGAATTTTTGACTTCCAGGGCCCATAGCCTCTCCGGCCCATATACAACAAAATCCACCTCCACGCCGGATTGGGTACGCCAGTAGAACAGTTTGGGTTTCAAGCGGGAATAAGCCGACCAAGCCCGAAGATGCTGGGCCACGAGCCCCTCAAGGGCCTGTCCCTCCGTCTCTTCCGGGCGGTCTAAGGGCCCCTGGGGTCTCAAAGACCTGAAAACCCCCACATCGAATAAGTAAAATTTCGGATGGACGGAGAGCTTTCGCTTCGCCCGTTTGGTAAAAACGGGTAAACGCCAGCCGAGCAGGATATCCTCCAGAATTCCCACGTAGCCTTCCACCACTTTCCTTTCCACTTCGCATTCGCGCGCCACGTTGCTGATATTAAGAATCGAGGCATGAGAAAAACTGATCGCCTCGAGAAACCGGGAAAAATTTCCAATGTTCCGAACCAATCCCTCCATCTGAACTTCCTCCCGCAGATAAAGGGCAGCATAGGAGCGCAATACTTCGGCTGGCTCGTCCGAAGCCATGACCACCGGCAAAAGCCCGTAGCGAAGAGCTTGGTGCAAATCAAAATTCTCCCCCAGTTCGGCCGCCATGAAGGGGTGTAAGGTATGAAGAAGCGCTCGGCCTCCTAATAGATTGACCCCGGTTCTTTTTAATTTCCGGGCGCTAGAGCCGGTCAAGACGAAAGTCCATCCCTTTTGAGATTCGATCAGGCTATGAACGACCATCAATAGGTCCGGAACCTTTTGAATTTCGTCGATAACCACACATCGAGATCCGGTATGAGCCTGGACAATCTCCTTGAGTCTCTCCGGCATGGCCGAAAGGGACCGGACCCGCTCGGGGTCCAGCAGGTCCAGATAAACTGCTTTGGGAAAAGATTGGCGGACAGAAGTGGACTTCCCGGTACCCCGGGGACCAAAAAGGAAAAAGCTTGTCCGGGGTGGTTGGAAAAATCTCCTTACCATTTCCATATTTCGCCTCAATTTGGAATTATAAATTCCTTTTTATCATTATTCCGGGTTAGGCGTCAAGATTTATTTTGAATTCGGCCCGAGGCAAGGAAAATGGTTCTGGTCAAGGATTCGCCCTCCGTCCGGTTCGTTCCGTTGTTAGTTGTTAGATGTCTGAATGGCCTTCGCGTAAGCCATATCCTGAAACCTGTTCTCGAAACTGTTACCTGCCTGGGTTTCGATGAGGATTTCTCCTGCCTTGGCCTGATCGGAATCGGGAGGGATCTTTTGGGCGGAGAATCGTTGGATATTTGGCGAGGCGTTTGACAGGGTATTCTTTGAAATCGGTTGCCGACCATTTTGGGCGGGATCCAGCAGCCATCAGCCAGGGCGTGGGGAAAGTGAAAACGAGATTGCGGGAAGACAAGAATTTGGGGAGGAGAATCA
>JAPLIW010000289.1 GCA_026388915.1 Deltaproteobacteria bacterium | reverse complement strand
TTAATCCCCTCCCGTCAAGGGAGGGGAGAGTAAGCAGTTGAAAACTAAGTAAATTTTTGCCGCCCCATTCTATGAGAATGTAAGGCCCTATTATCGTACCCCCGGTGTCCAGCAAAAAGATATGGGACATGCTCAGTTTATAAAAGGGGGGCACGGGGGGATTTCTGCGACTAGCTGAGGACTAGGCAGGCATATTTCTTTCGCCGTAGCTGTGTGCCGCTGTGGTAATGGGTCAAAATAATTTTGGAGGCAGAGAAGAATGGGTTTGTCCAAACGTGCGCGTAATATCGAGCCATCGGGAACTCAGGCCATGACCCAAAGGATCCGGGACCTGAAACGCCAGGGGAAGAATGTTCTGGCCTTCAGCAGCGGGGAGCCGGACTTTCCCACTCCCGAGCACATTTCCAGGGCAGGGCAGGAAGCTATCGATAAGGGATACACCAAGTATGCGCCCGTCGCCGGGATTCCGGAGCTGAAGGATGCAGTCTGTGATCACCTCAAGGAAACCTATTCCTTAGCTTACAAGCCCGAGCAGATCCTGGTGTCCAACGGGGCCAAGCAGGCGCTGATCGAAGCCATGTTCGCCCTCCTGGACCCCGGAGATGAGGTGATCATCCCGGTCCCCTGCTGGGTCAGCTACCCGGAGCAGGTGAAGCTGGCCGACGGCGTGCCGGTTCTGATCGAACGCAGGATGGAGGATGATTTCCGGCTCCGCCCGGAACTGGTAAAGGAAAGGATCACCCCGCGCACCAAGCTGATGATCCTGTGCAACCCGGACAATCCCACGGGCGGGGTCATGAAGGAAGAAGACCTTCGGGGAATCGCCGAGCTGGCAGTGCGGCACCGGTTTTACGTCATCTCCGACGAAATCTACAGCCGTCTCATCTACGACGGGCACAGGCATGTTTCTTTCGGCAGCTTCTCGCCGGAGGTGTACCGGCAGACCATTACGGTGAACGGCTTCTCCAAAGCCTACTCCATGACCGGATGGCGGCTGGGGTACGCCGCTGGCCCCAAGGAGATCATCAAAGCCATGTCCGAGATCCAGGGCCACTTCACAAGCGGGGCCAACACTCCCAGCATGTATGCCGGAGTGGCGGCCATCCGGGGACCCCAGGACACGGTGGAGCAGATGCGGCAGGAGTTCGACCGCCGGAGAAAGACCATGGTCCAGCGGCTGAGGGGAATGAAGGGGATTCGGACCAACGTTCCCCAGGGCGCCTTTTACGTATACCCCGACGTATCTTCCTGGTTCGGAAAGAAAATCGGCGGGAAGGAAATCCGCGGCTCCATGGATTTCTGCTCGGCCATGGTGGAAGAGGCCGGAATCGGCTTGGTGCCCGGGGTGGGCTTCCTACAGGAGGGCTTTGCCCGTATCACCTACGCCTGCTCCATGGAACAGGTCATCGAAGGCATGAACCGAATGGAGAAGTGCCTGGGCGCTAACTAACCTTTCCGATTATTTCTTTTTTCTTTATTCGTAGGGGCGACCCGGCGGGTCGCCCCTAGGGCTTCCTTCGAAGGGGAGATTTCGAAAGGGGAAGGAGGGAAGGGGTTTTTCCATGAACCGAACCAAAATCGTCATCATGGGCGCGGCGGGGAGGGATTTTCACAACTTTCAGGTCTGTTACCGGGAGGACCCCTCGGTAGAAGTGATCGCTTTCACCGCCACCCAGATTCCCGGCATTGAAAACCGCATCTTTCCCCCGGAACTGGCCGGGCCCCTCTATCCTCAGGGTATTCCCATTCTTCCCGAGGAAAGGCTTCCTGAGATTGTC
>JAPLIW010000096.1 GCA_026388915.1 Deltaproteobacteria bacterium | reverse complement strand
CGGCCGTGTTCGAGCAGCCGGCTAAAAGCCGGCCTCCGCTGACCACCCCGCCCCCGATTCCGGTTCCCACGAAAAGGCAGATGAGATCGTCGCATCCCCCCCCCGCGCCATAAAGCCATTACCCCCGCGTCGCCGCCCGGACGTCGTTTTCGACCCGGACCGGAAGTCCGGTGGCTTTTGCCAGGTCCTCCCCAAGAGGCTCGTCGCGCCAGCCCAGGTTGGGGGCAAAAAACACCGCCCCCTTCTGCGCATCCACCTGACCGGCGACTCCGACCCCGATCCCCGCGGGCAAGCTGCCGGCATCCTTCAGCAGGGTTTGAACCGCATTGGCGATCGCTTGTTTGACCGAGGCCGGCCCCTTCGGGGCGTTGGTGGGAAGCAGGAGCTTCCGCCGGACTTTCCCCTGTCCGTCCACCTGGCCCACGATCGTCTTGGTTCCTCCCAGGTCGATTCCGATGGCCCATCTGCTTTTAGCTGGCACACTACACCCCCAACCCTGGAAATCCCAAATCCCAAGCACCAAATTCCAAACAAATCCGAAATTCCAATTTCCAATGACCGAAACCTGTAATCGGGGCTGTTTGGAATTTTGGGTATTGATGATTGGAATTTATTTGGTACTTGGTGCTTGGGATTTGGAATTTATCTTTTAAGCACATGTCGGGTTCATCAAAATCAATCGGTTATCCATCTCCTCCCTTCCTGCTCCAACAACTGACTCGCCTCAGCCGGTCCCCATGTTCCCGCGGCATAGTTGGGGAAGTTTTTCGGCGGCTGGTTTTCCCAGCAGGAGATGATCGGGTCCACGGCCTCCCACATGGCTTCGATCTGGTCCTGCCGGACGAAGAGGGTCAAGTCCCCCTTCAGGCAATCCAGGACCAACCGCTCGTAGGCCGGTGAAGGGGGTGCCTGAAACGTCTCCTGATAGCTGAACTTCATGTCGATGGGGTAAATCTGGTTCGCCATGCGGGGCACTTTCACCCCAAAGCGGAGGGAGATCTTCTCCTCCGGCTGGATCGTCAGAAGAAGGAGGTTCGGTTCCAGGACGTCGCAGGTGCGGCCGAAAAGCTTCAGGGGGGGCTGGTCGAACTGGATGGCAATCTCGGTGATCCGCCGGGTCATCCTCTTTCCCGTGCGCACATAGAAAGGGACTCCCGCCCAGCGCCAGTTGGCGATGTAAAAGGCCCCCGCGAAAAAAGTGGCGGTGTTGGAATCGGTTGAAATCCCCTTCTCCTGCCGATAGCCGGGGACTTCCTTTCCGTTGATCTTTCCCGGCCCGTACTGCCCGATGACCGTGAACCGGTCCACCTTCTCCTCGCGCATGGGGTGAAGGGAGCGGAACACTTTGGTCTTCTCATCGCGGATGAAATCCGCCTCAAACCCGACCGGGGGCTCCATGGCGATCAACCCGATGAGCTGAAGGATATGGTTCTGGACGATGTCTCGGATCACCCCCGCCTGCTCGTAGAAGCGGGCCCGGCTATCGATCCCCATGTCCTCGGCCACCGTGATCTGGACGTTGTCGATGTAGCGGTGGTTCCAGATCTGCTCGAAGATGCTGTTGGAAAAGCGGAAGAAGATGATGTTCTGCACCGTCTCCTTGCCCAGGTAGTGGTCGATGCGGTAGATCTGCCTTTCGTCGAAGGCGCCGGTCAGGAGGCGGTTGAGCTGCGCCGCCGAGGAGAGGTCCTTCCCGAAAGGCTTTTCCACGATGATCTTGGTGTCCAGCGGCCCCCGGCAAAGCCCGTGCCCGTGGAGCAGGTTCACCACCGTGGGAGTCGTTTGGGGGGGGAGGGCCATGTAGTAAACCACATCCTTGCGCCCCTCCTGGGTCGGAACCACCATCTGATCCAGGCGGGAACAGAGCCTCTGGTAGGTCCCTTCTTCTTCCAGGTTCCCCGACAGGTAAAACAGGTGGCGGCGGAATCCGGCCCACTTTTCCTCGCTGAAGCAGACCTCTTCGGACCCCCGGAGGGCCCGTTCGATCAGCGCTCGATATTGCTCTTCTTCAAGCTGAGAGCCTCCCAGGCTCAGAATGGAAAAATGCTCCGGGAGCTCGTTTTTCTGAGAAAGGTGATAGAGCGCGGGCAGGAGTTTTTTCCTGCTCAAATCGCCGGTTCCCCCGAAGATGACCAGGGTGAAAGGCTCCATCTTGAACTCTTCCACCGGTATATCGCAGGTCTGGAGGTATTTGGTCACCGCCACGTCATCGAGCCTGCTTTTCTGGACCATAAACCCCTTTCCCAAATGCGGAATGGCGAATGCGGAATGCGGAATAAGACTTTTCTTAAGCTTAATCCGGCGCCGTAATGGAAGGACCTCGCGGTCAAAAACCCCAATTTCCCGGCGGTGGCTGACTGCTACACGAAAAGGAAATCAGACCATTCGGAACCCGAGACGATCCATTCAGAATCCCCATTCCCCCCGAAGAATTGCTATCCCTTACAATCCGAGCCCAATCTCTCCTGTGCCTTCATTCCGCATTCCGCATTCCGCATTCCGAATTGGAATGGTTACAGAATGAACTGGACCAGGAACACCTTCCCCGTTTCAACTTCTCTCACCTGCAGCCGGAGGAGCTTGGCGGTGGGGGCTTCTCCCGGGAAGAAGATAAAACCGAAAGCGAGACTGCCGGGCTTCACCGCCTTGTTGTCTAGGGATTTTTTATTCAAGTCGCTGATGATCTCCCGGCGGGCGTCATCCGAGGCGAATCCTTTGGCCCCGCCCAGGGTCGCGCCCGCCGCGGCCCCCAGGGCGGCCCCTTTGCCCACGGCGCTGCCCACCCCCTCGCCCGCTACGATCCCGATGGCCGCGCCGATGATGGCTCCGGCGGCGGCCCCCAGGAATCCGGCATAAGCCCCTTCCTTGAATACCTGTTGGGTCTGGGCGTATTTGGTGGCCCGCTCATAGGCGAACTGCTCCTCCAAAATGGGCCAGAGATTCCCGGATTCATCCTGCAGAAAAGTCTGTTCGGGGACAATCTTCAGGGCGTGCGGTCCCGGGTTGTCGAAGATCACCTGCACGGGCAGCATCCCGGCCCCCCGAATGTCAAACCCGAAGGCTTCCTTCGCCTTTTCCCGGTCGGCATAAGCCTGAGCCGCCACCGTGGCTCCGCTCACCTCCACGGCGTTGGCGTAGGAAGAGGGAGCCTTAAAGGGAAGCGGTTTGGCTTTGTAGGTCGTCCCGCAGCCCGCCGTCAAAAAAAGGACTCCAAGGATAATAAGAATTTTTTTCATGGTATCGACACCTCCATTTTTCCATCCGGCATTAAGGTATCTTGCCTCGGGCCACTGAGCCTGCCGGCAGATGGGTTTCTATTGATTATAAACGATAGAGTCCCTTCCGGAGAATGAAAAAAGAAGAGGGGGAAGTCCGCAATTCGGCAGGGGCCGGAAAGGGGATTAAACTTTTTGGAGGCCCGCCAGGGATTGATCGGGGAGCCGTTTCACCCACACAACTTTGGCCTGCATGATGGGCCTTTTGATGGGGAGGGTCAAGATTTCTCCCCGGGCCAGCGGGGGTCTGCCGAACACCTTGATCCCCACCCCGCTTGCCGAAAGGTCTGAGGCAGAGGCTTTGTAGGTTCGATCCCCGAGGGAAAGGGAAAAATTGATTTTTTTCGGAGTCCGGGGTTCTTTTCGTTTATCCGGGCCGTGCTTTCCGCTGAAGATGGCTCCGCACTGGGGGCAAGGGATGAAGGAACCGGCGTCCGAAATAAAAACGTAGGTACCGCATTTAGGGCAGGGAATTCTGAGCATGATAACTTTTCTGGAAGACGAGCCTCTTATCTCCGAGGCAGCTTTTTCTTTTTAGGATCATCTCCAAATTAGTTGATCGAATTATTTCATGAAAACCTGCCAAGGGCCCGGAAGGAAAGTCAGATTGCGCCGCAAGCATCGGCGGGATAGGGATTTTTATACCCCCCCTGCTTACCTTCCGCAAAGCGCAGCGGGGGCGGGAAAAGAAAACTT
>JAPLIW010000191.1 GCA_026388915.1 Deltaproteobacteria bacterium | reverse complement strand
AAGAGCGCAGGCCAAGATCGACAAACTGGCGGCGGAGAAAGCAGCCAAGGAGGAGCCGAAGGAAAAAGCCCCGAAAAAGGAGCCGGAGAAGAAAGAAAAGAAAGCCAAGAAAGAAAAGGGCGGAAAACAGCCCAAGCCGGAATGGAAGGCCGAGCCCAAACCGGAAGAGAAAAAGGAAAAGAAAGAAAAACCGGAGAAGGCAGAGAAAAAGCCTAAAAAAGCAGAGGGCTAGCAAGATTTCCGGTTAACATCTTTCCTCCCCGGCTTGAATAAACAAACAGCCGGGCGGGGCCATCGGGTTAAGATCAAACCCTGGAGGGTACTATGGCGGTGTTGGTGACTGGAGGATGCGGGCTGATCGGCTCCATGCTGACCCGGATGCTGGCGGAAAAGGGCGAGAAGGTGTATGCGATGGACACCAACCTGCGGCCCGAACGATTTTCCGGGATTGCCGGCCCATTGACCGTCTTCCAGGGGGATGTGGGCAATTTTGCCAAGGTTCTGGAGGCGGTAAAAGAAAGCTCTCCGCGGGCGATTTTCCATCTGGGGGCCATGCTTTCCCTGCCTTCCAATGCCGATCCCCAGTCTTCCTTCGCGACCAATGTGGCCGGCACGTACCACGTTCTGGAGGCCGCCCGCCTCTTCAAGGTCCCCAAGGTGATATTTACCAGCACCGTGGCCACCTACGGACTGGACATTCAGAGCCAAGTCATCAACGATGCCACGATTCAGAGGCCCATAACCATGTACGGGTCCACCAAGGTTTTCGCCGAACTCCTGGGGCGGTTCTACCGCACCAAATACGGGATCGACTTCCGGGCGGTCCGGTATCCTTCGGTGATCGGTCCCGGGGCGAAAACCGCCCATATCTCCATTTATAATGCCTGGGCCGTGGAAAAGGCTTTTTATGGTGAGCCTTACCAGATCTTCGTGGAACCGCAGGTCCGCTGCCCGGTTATCTATTTCAAGGATGCAGCCCGGTCTCTGCTGCTGCTGGAGGCGGCGCCGGCGGAGGCCATCCAGACCGTTTGTTATCTCCTGGCGGGAATCCAGCCCATGATCTCCGCGGAAGAACTGGTGGGCGAAATCAAGAAGCATTTCCCCCAAGCGCCGTTGACTTTCAAGCCCGATCCCCTGGCCATGCAGTTTCACGGCAAATCCCAGGGGGTGGTTTACGAAGACCAGAATGCCCGGAAAGAGTGGGGCTGGAAGGCGGAGTACTCCCTTCCGAAAATGATTGCCGACTTCTATGCGGAATTGAAGGCGTACCCCGAACGGTACCCTTAGCGCAGGAGCCGATGGATTCCGGACCGGAAGGATTCCACGGCGGGTCGACGAAATCTCGATGAAAAGAAAAAGGGGATGAACCTCTTTGCGGTCCATCCCCCTTTTCTTTCATTCCTACAGTAGGCTATTTTTTCTTCAGAATGCCTTTCAGGGCCCCGGCAGGAACGGCTTTGACCACTTTTTTCGCCGGGATCTTAAGCGGCTCCCCGGTCTGGGGATTCCGTCCGATGCGGGCCTTCCGGTGCTGGACCTTCACCGTCACAAAACCGGGCAGAGTTAGTTTTTCCCCTTTTTTGATGATCTTGGCGGCCAGGCCGGCAAGGGCATCGAGAACCGCGCCCCCCTGTTTCTTGGTGATCCCAACCTCATCCGCCAGATAGGCTACCACCTGTGACTTGGTCATGGGCATGGACGACTCCTCCTTTTGCGGTTAATAAATTCTCTTACCCTTAACCCTCTTCCTATCCCCTCGCCGTTTCCCCGCGGGGAAAAGCACATTTTAGAACATCCCCCCAGCATATGTGTTGCCCCTGGTGGGGGACATTATTTTATGGCCAGAACATCTACCCGGCGATTTTTGGCCCAGGAGGCCTCATTGTGTCCGGCATCCATAGGGCGTTCCTCCCCGTAGCTGATGGTGGCCATTCTCTGGCTTGAAATTCCCAGCCCTTCCAGAAAGGCTTTGGCCGCCTCGGCTCTTTTCTGGCCCAGGGCCAGGTTGTATTCGGCCGTTCCCCGTTCGTCGCAATGCCCTTCCAGCCTCACTTTGGCGTTAGGGTTGGCCTTGAGCCACT
>JAPLIW010000706.1 GCA_026388915.1 Deltaproteobacteria bacterium | reverse complement strand
AGATGAGCGGAAACGAAGTGGCCCGCATGCTGGGGTATGTTCCCCAGAAATACGGGGAAGAGAGATTGACCGTCTATGACACCGTTCTCCTGGGGCGGAAGCCCTATATCCGCTGGGCGGCGGCGGAGACCGATTTCCAGGCCGTGGAAAGAGTTTTGCAGGTCATGCATCTCGAAGATTATGCCATGAGGCCGATCCATGAGCTCAGCGGGGGAGAGATGCAGAAAGTCATCATCGCCCAGGCCCTGGCCCAGGAACCGAAAATCCTCCTCCTGGACGAGCCGATCAGCAGCCTGGACCTGAAGACCCAGCTGGAAGTAATGGAATTGATCTGCCGGGTGGTGGAGGATCAAGGGCTTTCCGCCATTCTGGCGATTCACGACATCAACCTGGCGCTCCGGTTCGCCGACCGGCTTCTCTTTTTAAAAGAGGGGAAGGTCTATGCCTTTGCCGACCGCCGGTCCGTGACGCCCCGGGTGATCCGGGAGGTTTACGGGGTCGAGGTGATTCTGCAGGAAGTTCAGGGGTATCCGGTGGTGATCGCGGTGAATGGATGGAAGGGAAAAGAGGAAGGGAAGAGTCATGAGAATGTGCGGTAGGGTTTGGGGCCTTTTTGCGGCTCTCCTTTTTCTGAACGCGGCCCTCGGGCAGGTTGCTTTCGCCCAGGAGAAAATGACGGTTGTGGATTTGGAAAAACGGACGGTGGAAGTTCCCAAAAACCCGGAGAGGATTCTCTGTCTGGGACCGGGGTCCCTGCGGTTAATCTGTTACCTGGGGATGATGAAAAAAGTTGCGGGGGTGGAAAGATTTGAAAAAACACCCCCGGTGGGAAGAGCCTATCTATGGGCCAACCCGGATTTGGCCAAACTACCGGTTGTCGGGCCCGGGGGACCCGCGGGGATCAACAAAGAACCGGACCTGGAAGCCGTCCTGAAGATAAGCCCCCAGCTGATTCTTATCGCCAACATGGAACCGGCCAAGGCGGAGGCTCTCCAGAGAAAATTGAATATCCCCGTGGTCATTCTTTCTTACGGCGGTTTTGCCACCTTTGATGAGATCGTCTTTGAATCCCTCCGCCTGGCCGGGAGGATTCTTCAGGCCGAAAGAAGAGCCCAGGAGGTTGTGGCCTTCATCGAGGGAGTCCGCCGGGATCTATTGAAACGCACGGAACGCTATGAGGAAAAAACGAAGCCCCGAGTCTACATCGGCGGAATCGGTTTTCGCGGAACCCAGGGAATCGAGAGCACCGATGCCAGTTACTTCCCCCTCGACTGGGTCCGGGCCAGAAATCTGGCCAAGGAAGTCGTGCCCAAAGGACACGGTTTCGTAGATAAGGAAAAAATCCTTTCCTGGAACCCCGATCTTCTCTTCATCGACGGAGGGGGCTTGCGTAACATCCATCAGGATTATCAGAAAAAGATGGAATTTTACCGCCACCTGAAGGCTTTCGAGAAACGAAAGGTTTATCTCCTGTTCCCGTACAATTGGTATGTGACCAACATCGATACGGCCGTCGCAGACGGCTTCGCGGCGGGAAAGATTCTCTATCCCCAGAGCTTCGCCGATACCGACCCCAAAAAGAAGGCCGAGGATATCTACACCTTCCTCCTGGGGAAACCCGTCTACCAACAGATGGAGAAAGAATTCGGAGAGCTCGGGGGAACGGTCGTCCTGTCTCCCTAAGAATCCGGCCCTGGCCGATTCCTTTTCCCCGGGAACCCCTTCCCCAATCCTGAAAAAACCCCGGAGATCGGGCAGCCTTCAAAAAAAACTTGACAGGAGTGGCACGTTCATAATATATGTGCTACTCCAACATGGGAGCTTCGGGCGGCCCGGGCCGGGAAATGGGATGGGCAGGCTTTGCCCCTGAGGACCCGGAGACCGGGTCGGCTAAGGACTTGGGAGGAGGGGATTGGGTATGGGCGGACTTGTTCGCGTATTCACCGGGGAAGGGATGGGAAAGACCGCACCCGCCATGGGACTGGCCTTGCGGGCCGTCGGGGGCGGAGGTTATTAGGCGGGAGTCGCATGTTTTTCAAGCCAAAAGAACGCCTTTTCGGCTCTCCGGGGGAAAATTGGTTTCCCTCCTGGCCCTTTGTATCTTCCCTTCTGCTCCATTGCGTGACGGCCTACATCCTGATGATTTGGAATTTCCCCCATCCATCGGAACCAGTCCCAAGGGTGGTGACGGTTCAAATCGTGGAGGAGAAGAAAGAAGACGTCCCGGCTCCCCCACCCCCAAGCCGCCCAAAGCGGAAAGAGATCCGAGAAATCGTTCACCCCAAACCGGAAACCCGGCCGGTTGCGCCGCAGAAGGAAGAAGCCCATCCTTTTCCGCCAATTCTTCAGGCTGCCGAACAAAAGATCCCCCAAGTCCTGCCGGTCAGCGATGAGAAGATCGGGGTAGAGGAAAAACCTCCAGAGGAATGGATGGCAAAGGCCGAACCCGGCCGGTGGGGAGATCCCGAAGGGCCGCGGGAAGCCGAGCCCATCCGTTTGGGAAAGGAAGAACGGCCCACAAGCCTAATCGCGGATTCCGGATCGGCCCCAAAGGGGATTCCCGGGGGACTCGCCGCAGTAAACCCATGGGGGAAAGGCGCCGGGGGGGAGGCCGGGTTTCCGGGGGGCGTGGAGGGTGGAAAAGGAACGGTTCCGCCAAAGGGAGCGAAAACAGGAAGCGTCTATTTTATGGGTGAGGGAAAAGGAAGGGGAGACCTGGGTTCCTATCTGGGCAACGCCCGTATGAGGATTGAAAAGGCCAAGCGGTACCCCCGGGAGGCCCGCCGGAGAGGATGGGAGGGGAAGGTGATCCTTTCCTTCCAGATCAACCGGAAGGGGGAAGTGGCGCAGATAAGACTGGTCCAGTCTTCCGGATATCAAGAGCTGGACGAGGAAGGAATCGCCACCATCCGCCGGGCTTCCCCGTTTTTACCGCTTCCCGTGACGGAGGAGCGGGGACTTGAAGTGGAAATCCCCCTCGTATTTCGGCTTGAAGAAAGAAGGTGAAAGGAAAAATGGTCCGGAAAGGAGGCAGAGAACCCCCCTCTAAAGCGCTATTTTTTTCCAAAGTGGTAGCACGATTTTGTAAAAAATATTACTAATAGCTCCATGAATAAAAAGAGGCTTTCTGATTCGAGGCTGGTTCCTGCGGAATGGAACCCGAAAAATGCGTTGGCGAAAGGAGATAAGATCATGCCAAGAATAACCGGATGGTTGGGGGTCGCCCTATGCATCTTTCTAGCGGTCCCGGGATTGGCCCAAGAAAGGAGTACAGGAAAGGCATTGAAAGCGGAAGCGGTGGAGGTCGTGGCCTCCCCCATCATCGAAGGAAACCAGGTCACCGACTACGCCAGCCAGGTCACCATCGTGACGGACAAGCAGATCGATGGCCTCAACGCCTTGGATCTGCCCTCGGCCCTACGGCGGGTCCCCGGGGTCAATATCTCGCGGTACAATCTCGTCGGAAGCTACGGGGGAGCGGATGGAGGAGCGGTGTTTATCCGGGGGATGGGGGGGGAAAGACCCGGGGCGGAAATCCAGACCCGGATCGACGGAAAGCCTGTCTTCCAGGGAGTCTTCACCCACCCCTTGATGGACCTTTTGAGCGTGGACAACGTGGATACCATCGAGATCTACAAGGGGGCCCAGCCCGTCTTTCTGGGAAACATGTCCAATGGGGCGGTGAACATCATTACCAAGAGAAAGACCAGCCCGGGTTTTGAAACCACGCTCGGGGCGGGGTACGGGTCTTACAACACTTTGAATACCGGCCTTTCCCACGGGGGGAAAATCGACCGGTGGGATTACTACCTTGTAGGAAGTTATAAGTCCTCCGATGGACACCGGGAAGACGCCGACGGGCAATTGCAGAACTATTTCGGGCGGGCGGGATACCAGTTGGCGAAGGAATGGAATCTTTCTTTCACCTCCGGGTACACCAGTAACTGGGCAGATGATCCTGGAAGGGAAGGAGCGGCCAAACCCCCGGTGTCGCCCTCATTTATCACCCGGGATGCCCTCTATGACCTTACCCTCTCGCACGACTCTTCCTGGGGAAAGGGACTGGTCAAGGTCTTTTACGATGATGGAGCGGCCCGGTGGCGCCAATATGATACAAGCCGGAGGCAGATTTTCAACAGCAATACAGATTGGGATAACTCGGGGGTCAAAGCGGAGGAGAGGCTTCACCTGTGGAAAGGAGGGGAGGTGGTTTTGGGGTATGAATATTTCCGGTACGGGGGAAAATTCGAAGAGGTCCGCCCTACTTCGACCGTCCGCCTGGAAGAGACGTTTTTCTATAACTCCGCCCCCTATCTGGCCGTCAGTCAGGTCCTGGGAGATAAACTGCAGCTGGTTCCCTCGGCCGGAATCCGCTACAATATGAGCAAATATTTCGGCGACGACGTGGGCTGGCAGACGGGATTGATCCTGCGTTACCGGGCTACCGAAGTCCATGCCCAGTATGCCCATGGCTTCAACCTTCCCGGAGTC
>JAPLIW010000697.1 GCA_026388915.1 Deltaproteobacteria bacterium | reverse complement strand
CGGGATGGCCAGCCACTTGGCCGCATCCCCCCACAGCCCGATGAAAAGCGCGCTGGTCAGGGACGATATGGCCACGTTCACCGTTTCGTTCCCGATGTGGAGCGAAATGATGAGCCTGCGGGGACGGCTCAGGAGATGCTCAATGAGGGGATGGCTGGGGTGGCCTTCTTCCTTGAGCCTGCGGAGGCGAAGGCGTCCCAGGGCAAAGAGAGAGGCCTCCGAGGAGGTAAAAAAGACCAGCCCCCAGAAGAGGAAGAAAATCAGGTAGAGTCGCAACGGAGCATCGATTCCCAAGGGGTCCTTCCCTATTTTCTTTCCCGGACAGCCTTCTTGAAACCTCATCTATGGGCATGGTGCGGAGGGAAGTCTTTGCGGTCAGAGTGAATCACTAGGCAAAATGATCATACCCTTTTAGCTCGGAGGGGTCAACAGGGCCTTTTTCATCCCGGACGACCAACCCATGGGCCAAAGGCTCGATTCTTCCGATGCGGGTAATGCCGCAGGGCCATTCTTTGGCTTGCGCCTGGAGGTCGGAAGCTCTCTCCGGGGGAGAGCAGAAAAGGAGTTCATAATCCTCGCCCCCCTGGAGGGCCCACTTCCAGCTCTCGGCGGGGGGCCCGGGCACGAGAGCACGGAAGGCTTTCGAGCGGGGAATTGTCTCCGCCCAGACAACGGCCCCCACCCGGCTTTCTTCGCAGATGTGGGTCAGGTCGGAGAGGAGCCCGTCGCTCACATCGATCATCGCCCCGGCCAATCTTTTTTCGGCGAGAATTTTCCCCTCCCCGAGGCGGGGTACAGGATCAAGGTGTCTCTCCAGCAGGAACCTTTCCTCGGGAGACGATGATCGGCCCTTCAGATCTCTGGCCAGGCGAAGCCCCAGGATGGAATCCCCTAGGGTTCCGGTCACGTAGAGGTCATCCCCGGGTTGGGCTCCGTGGCGGTAAAGGAGGGATTCCTTCTTTCCCTCCCCCAGAAGGGTGATGCTGATGAAAAGCCGGTCGGGAGAAGAAGAGGTGTCTCCCCCGATCAGCGAAACCCCGTGGGCTTCAGCCAGGGTCTTCAATCCGGCGAAGAAGTCATCGATGAATTCCACCTCCAGGCGGGAGGGAACGGCCAGGGAAATCAGCATCCAGCGGGGGCTGGCGCCCATGGCGGCCAGGTCACTGAGGTTGACGGCCAGAGATTTCCGTCCCAACTGGCGGGGAGTGATCCAGGACAGGCTGAAATGAACGTCTTCGATGAGCAGGTCTACCGTGGAGACCAGATCGTTTCCCGGCAGGAGGGAAGAAACGGCCGCGTCATCCCCGATCCCCTGGAAAACCTGGGGGGAAGACGCGGGCCAGGACTTTTTGATGCGGGCGATTAGGCCGAACTCGCCGATCTCGCGAAGTTTCACCGGATGGTCCGCCAGGAAAGGTCAGACGGGCAGAGAAAGGGGGGCGCTTTCCGACCGCCCCTTCTTCCCGTCGGGCTCCTTCTCCGCCGCCTTCGGCTGAGCCTTTTCCGGCACCAGGGCCTTTTTCAGGATCTCATCCATGTCTTTGACAAACAGGTAATTGACCCTCCGCCGGATGTAGGGGGGGATTTCGTCCAAGTCTTTCTGGTTCTGGCGCGGCATAATGACGGTCTTGATCCCGGCCCGCAGGGCGGCCAGGGTCTTCTCCTTGACCCCCCCGATGGGAAGGATCCGTCCGCGCAGGGTGATCTCCCCGGTCATGGCAATGTCTTTCCGCACCGGGATCCGGGTCAGGGCCGAGATCAGAGAGGTCGCCATGGTCACGCCGGCCGAAGGGCCGTCCTTGGGGATGGCTCCCGCCGGCACATGGATGTGGAGGTCGAGCTTTTCATAAAAGTCGGGATCCAGGTCCAATTCCTTCGCTTTGGACCGGGCATAACTCAGAGCCGCCTGGGCGGATTCCTTCATCACCTCCCCCAGGTGCCCGGTGAGGGTCAGGTTCCCCTTGCCCTTCATGGTGGTGGCCTCCACGTACAGGATCTCCCCGCCCACCGAAGTCCAGGCCAGTCCCGTGGCCACCCCGATTTCATTGACCTCCAGCTCCTCTTCCGGCAGATACTTGGGGGCGCCCAGGTACTTATGCAGGTTCAGGCTGCTCACCTGGAAGGGGCCCTTTTCGTCCTCGGCAATCTTCCGGGCCACCTTCCGGCAGACCGAAGCGATCTCGCGCTCCAGGTTGCGGACCCCGGCCTCCTTGGTGTACTGGGAGATGATCCGCAGGAGGGCTTCATCGCTGAGGGTGAGGCTGTCCTTGGTGATCCCGTTCTCCTCCAGCTGACGGAGCAGGAGGAACTGCTTGGCGATCTTCAATTTCTCTTCGCTGGTATAGCCCGCCAGGTTGATGACCTCCATGCGGTCGTTGAGGGCCGGCGGAATCGGGTCCAGAATGTTCGCCGTGGTGATGAACATGACCTTGGAGAGGTCAAAGGGAACGTTCAGGTAATGATCGCTGAAGGCGAAGTTCTGCTCCGGGTCCAGGGCCTCCAGCAGGGCCGCCGAGGGATCGCCGCGGAAGTCCGCTCCCACCTTGTCGATCTCGTCCAGCATGAAGACCGGGTTGTTCGATCCGGCGGTCTTGATCCCCTGGATGATCCGGCCGGGGAGCGAACCGATGTAGGTCCGGCGGTGGCCGCGGATTTCGGCCTCATCCCGGATTCCGCCCAGGGAGATGCGGGTGAACTTTCTCCCCAGCGCCCGGGCGATGGATTTGCCCAGGGAGGTCTTGCCCACTCCCGGGGGCCCCACGAAGCACAGGATCGGGCCTTTCATCTTTTCTTTGAGCTTGCGCACACCCAGGTATTCCAGGATCCGCTCTTTCACCTTTTCCAGGTCGCAGTGGTCTTCGTCCAGGACCTGCTTGGCCTTCTTGATGTCCATGTTGTCTTCGGTGCTGACGCTCCAGGGGATTTCCACCAGCCAGTCCAGGTAGGTCCGGACGATGGTGGCTTCCGCCGACTCGGGGTGCATCTGTTCCAGGCGGCTCAGCTGCTTGGTGGCCTCTTTTTCCACTTCCGCGGGCATCTTGGCTTTCTTGATCTTCTCCCGGAGTTCGTTGACCTCCTGGGCCTTCTCATCGATCTCCCCCAGCTCGGCTTTAATGGCCTTCAGCTGCTCCCGCAGGAAGTATTCCCGCTGGGTCTTGCTCATCTCCTCCCGGGCCTGGGACTGAATCTTCGCCTGCATGGTGGAGACCTGAACTTCTTTGGAGAGGAACTCGTTCACCTTTTTCAGGCGCTGCAGGGGATTGAAGGTCTCCAGGATTCTCTGGGCTTCCTCGATCTTTAGCTTCAGATTGGAAGCCACCAGGTCGGCCAGGCGGCCCGGCTCCTCGATCTGGTCGAGAATGGCCAGCACGTCCGGAGAGAGGATCCCCTTCAGGGAAAGAACCTTCTCGCTCTGTTCTTTCACGCTGCGGACCAGCGCCTCGGTCTCCAGGGTGACATCTCCGATGGAAGGCTCGACCACTTTCTGCACCCGGACGACAAACAGGGGTTTTTCCTGGACGTATTCCTTGATCATTCCCTTGGCTAGCCCCTGGACCAGGATCTTCACGCGGCCGTCGGGCAGTTTCAGCATCTTCATGACCATGGCCGCCGTTCCCACGGAATAAATACTTTCCGGCGTGGGGTTGTCGTCCGTGGACACCTTCTGGGTGGCCAGGAAGATCATCCGGTCTTTGGCCAGGGCTTCGTCCACGGCTTTTATGGAGCTCTCCCGGCCCACAAAAAGCGGCAGGATCATGTACGGGAAGATGACCGTATCCCGGACCGGAAGCATCGGCAGGGTTTCTGGAATTTTCATCTGCTCATCTTCAAGGATATTTCCCATTCTTTCCTCCCCAGCTATTCACACCATGAAAGGTAAAGGGTCAAATTCGGCTACAATTCATTATAGTACCTGACCCCCCATCCGTCAACGGAAAGGGAGCTAAGTATTTGTGCTCTTTGAAAAATCTTTGCCCAGAAAAACCGGAGAAAGCCCGGGGTACTAAAAATTTATCGACTGAAAAAGTCATTTCCTTTAAAGTTTCTTGGCCTTTTCAAGCCCAAAACACAACCCCGGGGGAATGGGGCTTTCCTGCACAGCGCGGCTTCGCCGCAACCAAAAGCAGGTCATCCTTCGGAAGAGTTTTGCTCAGGGTTACGGGTGATCCCAGAAATCCCCCCTTCGCCCCGAAGCTGTGAAAAAATTGGTTTTCAGCCGTCACCACGGTGAAAACCGGGGTCCAGTAAGTTCGTAACAGCTTGAAAACACTGGATTCCGGCTTTCGCCGGAATGACGTAAAAAAGGAACCAAATCGATTTTTTCACACCTTCCCCCCTTTTCTAAAGGGGGGTTGGGGGGGATTTCAGAGACGCGTTTCCGACCCAAATATTCTTAACAAAATTTAAAGAGTTTGAACGTAAGTAGTATAGAGTGCAGGGCAGCCCTGAACTTTACATGGTTCAGGACGCATTCCGCCATGCACCACGTTGGGTGA
>JAPLIW010000656.1 GCA_026388915.1 Deltaproteobacteria bacterium | reverse complement strand
GGCGTCGAGAAGGGTATATTCGATGGGCAGCGCATCGGTGGTTTCGATAAAGGCGTTGACCCCGGCCGCGTAGGCCTCCAGCATGGCCCGGGTGGGAGCATCAACGGACTGGTAATCGTTCTCCACGGTCGCGCCGATCTGGAAACGGCGCATCACTTTGTCCCCTTCAACGGCCGGCTTGCCCAGCCACTCGGCGAGGCGGCCGTAGGCGTTGTGCCGGTCATAATCCATGTGCCAGAGCCGGTCCTGGGCGGCCACGAAACCCTGTCCGAAGAAGGCATCATGGCCTGTTTGGGCCAGCACATGGGGGACGCCGTAGCGGTCCCGGTAGATCTCGATGGGAGCATCGAGCCCCTTCAGTTTAAAAGTTCCGGACATGTCCGGAAGGGCGGATTTCAAGTCTTTTGCGGTGATCGGCTTTTCAGGCATGGGCAGTCCTCATGGGCTAAGAGCGTAGAGCATGGAGCATGGAGCACAGCGCGGCAAAGCCGCAAGCAAAAAAGTAAGCCTTGCCGAAAACAACGCATTTTCCAGAAATCCCCCCTTGCCCCCCTTTTTTAAAGGGGGGTTGGGGGGATTTCAGAGGATCGTTGCCTAAAGAACATTTTCTTTACAAAATTTAAAGAGTATGCGCGTTAGCAGTACCTTGTTTATCTTTAGGGGTTTCACTTCCAGTAGGCTTCGTTAAATCTGGGCACCTCGTCTTTGCCCACCACGATCTGCAGGTTTTTGTTCCGCCCGTAGATCTGATGGACGACGAAGAACGGCATCCAGTAGGCTTCCTTCATGATCTTGATCTGGGCCTTGGAATAGAGCGCTTTTCGCTTGGCCGGATCCACGCTGTCCCGGGCCGCCTGGAGCCAGTCGTTCAATTCCTGGTCCGGGTTGTAGCACATCCCTTCCCTGGTCATGAACCAGGCAGGCAGGATTGCGTCGGCGTCAAAAATGTTGTAGGACCCCCATCCGTAATTACCGATCCCGGTTACCTTGCGGGCGTTGCGGAATTTGATCAGCTGCCCGGTGTTCCCCATATAATCCTTCACATTTACCGTGATACCCACGGCGTTCAGATACCCCATGGCCGCCTGGTTGGGCTGCTTCTGCCACCCCTCGTAATACCAAAGGTCAATGGCGAAGCCCTTTTCATACCCCGCCTCCTTCAGAAGGGCTTTGGCCTTGTCCGGGTTGTAGGGGTAATCGTATTGTTTCACCGCCGGATCATACCCCCAGTGGAGGGGGTTGCAGGGGCCGTGCAGCTCGGTGCCGTGGCCTCCCAGGATCTTTTGAATGATGGCCTTGCGGTCGACGGCGTGGATGATCGCCTGGCGGACCCGCTTATCGGTCCAGGGTCCTTTGGAAGCCACCCCCGAGCCGTCAAACTGCCAGAAATTGATGCGCAGGATAGGGACTTCGAGGGGGGCCACGTTGGCGCTCTTCTCCATGATTTCCCACACATCAGGGGTGAAATTCTGCCCGAAGTCGATGTTGCCGGAGATCACCTCGGCCACCCGGGTGGAGATTTCGGGAATGGTCCGGCAGATCACGTTGTCTATCTTGGGGATCCCCTTGACCCAGTAGTTGGGGTTTTTCTTCAACACGATTTGGGAGCCGCGGTCCCATTTTACGAACATGTAAGGTCCGCTTCCCATGGGCGCCTCGGCCACCTTCTGGTCTCCCACCTGCTTGCAGTAGACCGGGTCATAAACAAAAAGCGTGTTGAGACGCTCCAGGACGATGGGGTAGGGTTGATGGGTAATGATCCGGAAGGTCACCTCATCCACCACCTCGACTTTCTTGATCCATTTAAAATTGACGGCCTGGGGTGATTTCTGCTTCTCGTCCAGGATCCGTTCCTCGATGGTGTAGCGGACGGCCTGGGCGTTGCAAGGGCTGCCGTTGTGGAACTTGACCCCCGGCTGTATTTTGAACTCCCAGGTGGTGGGGTTGATAATCTTCCAGGACCGGGCCAACCCGGGATTGATTTCCCCGGTGTCTGGATTCCGGGTGACCAGTGAATCCCAGACCATGTACCCGAGCTGGATGGTGACCCGAATGGTGGTCTGGTAATGGTCCAGGGTGGAAAAGACATCGCTGAATCCGACCACCAGCGTGTCCTTTTTGGCGGCCTGCGACGGAACAGCGGTTAAGAGGATTGCCATCATGAAAACGGCCATGAGTACGAACCTGCCCTTTTTCATATCGATCTCCTTTTCGAAGAAGTTTTCTCGTTACCGTGTGGTTTCCCTATACCCAACGTCATGAGTAATTCTGGGAAAAATTTGATTTGGGCGACTAGCCTCTGAAATCCCCCCAACCCCCCTTTATTAAAGGGGGGCGAAGGGGGGATTTCTGGAAGGCGCGTGGTCTTGGGAAAAGCTTATCCTTTTGGTTGCGTCTCTGTCGCGCTGTTTATATCTTCACTGTATCCTTCAGCGTTTGATCCTCTGACCTCAAAAAGAACCGAGTCAATGAGGCGGCCTTCCGCGTCTTTTAAAGCCAGGTGGTATTTGCCCGCCTGCGGACTCCAGGAAGTGGCTTTTCCCGATGAAGGCCAGGACCGGTCGTTGAGGACCCAGTGTACCCCTTGCTGCGGGGTTTGCAAGACAAAGAACATTTTCTGCAGCTCGCGGGGGATGTCCGGGTCCAGGGCGATCACCGTCCCCGGGGGTGGGTAGAGGATCCTTTGGTGCGGAGAGACGCCTGGGGCCTCCAGGTGGACGGGTTCCGTCCCCCGGATGAACCATTCTTCCCGGAGGGTCCGGGTTCCGTGAGCAAAATGGACCCTGGCCTTGACCAGCCCCGGGGGCGGCTCTCTCTTCGTCGGAACCTCATCCCGGTGGAGCCGGTTCATCACCTCGACCCAGACCGGGGCCGCCCCGCTGATCCCGCTCACGTTCCACATGGGCTCCCCGGTGAAGTTGCCCACCCACACGCCCACCGTGTATTTATGGGAATACCCGACGCACCAGTTGTCCCGCATATCCTTGCTGGTCCCGGTTTTCACCGCTGTCCAAAAGCGGGTCGCCAGCGGATTTTCCAGGCCGAAAGTCGGGGAACGGGCCTCCCGGTCGGCAAGAATATCGGAGATCAAAAAAGCAGCCTCGCGGGAAAAGACTTGAATGGGGGGACGTAGGGGCGACCCGCCGGGTCGCCCGTACGCCGGGAGAGCAAGGCGAAGTTCGCTCCATTCCCCTCCGTTGGCCAGAGTCCGGTAGGCGTTGACCAGTTCCAGGAGGCTCACGTCGGCGGAACCCAGGGCCAGGGACGGGCCGTAGAAATCCCCTTCTTCATTGAGGTCCCGGATCCCCAGGGCCCGCAGCTTGTTCAAAAAATCTTCCAGTCCCACCAGGGATATGACCCGCACCGCGGGAATATTTAATGAGGAAGCCAGAGCGATGCGGACCGGGACCAGACCCTGGAACTGACTCTCGTAGTTCCGGGGATGATAGATCCCGCTGAAGACCGGAACATCCAGGGGAGAGTCATCCAGAAGGGAAGCCGGGGTCAGGAGGCGCCGGTCCAGGGCGAGGCCGTAGAGGAAAGGTTTCAAGGTGGACCCTGCCTGTCTCTTGGCCTTGATCCCGTCCACGAAACCGGAAAGCGCCGGGTCGCCGCTGTAACTCGCGTAAGCCAGGACTTCTCCGGTCTTGTTCTCCACCACAAGGACGGCGCCATTGGCTACGTTTTGCGACCGCAAGGGGAGAAGGTGGTGAGCCAGCCGGTCGAGGACAAAACGCTGAACCTCACCATCCAGGGTGCAGCTCAAAGAAATCCCCGGGGGCTGGTCCTTCAGCAGCTGCCTGGCCAGATGAGGGGCCAGGGCGGTTTGAGGGCGAAAAAGGTTGGGTCCCATGAAAACCTGCCTTCCCCGGGAGGAGATTTCCGCGGGATCCAACGGCCACTTTAAAGACTCGGCAAGATAAACGGCCCTTTTGGTCAAGTCCGCATAAGCGGCCCCCGGAGAGCGTATCAGGGACGCGAGGAGGAGAGACTCCGACCGGTCCAAGCCGTGGGGGGCTTTGCCGAATAGTCCGCGGGAAGCGGCGGAAACTCCCTGAAGCTCTCCGCGGAAGGTGATCAGGTTCAGGTAGGCTTCGAGAATTTCCTCCTTCGACCAGACGCGCTCCAGGTCCCACGCGGCGAGGATCTGTTTTCCCTTCTGCCGAATCGATTTCCTTCCCCTGGCCGGCTGCAGGTCCTTGTCCAGAAGGGCGGCCAGTTGCATGGAGAGGGTGCTCGCCCCCCGCATGCCGGAAGAGGTGAGGCCCTGGAATAGAGCGGCGCCCAGAGCCTGGTAGTCGATTCCGGAATGGGCGTAGAACCGACGGTCTTCAGCGGCAACCACGGCCTCCTTCAGAGCCGGGGAGATATCCTTCAGGGGCGTCCAGTCCAGGCGGCGCCGCTTGGGATCGGCGCGCAGCTCGTAGATGACTTCTCCCCGCCGGTCGAGGAGGACGGAATCGGACTTTACGTAAGCCTTGCGGACCTCAGGGTAGGAGGGCAGCGCGAAGGCGTCCGCGGGAAAGAAGCAGAGAGCAGGGAGCAGGGAGCAGAGAGCAAATACAAAAACCAGAACCATTTTAGCCACAAAAATCACAGCGTGGCTGCGCCGCAACCAAAAACAGGTCGTCATCCTGGAAGAGTTTTGCTCAGGGTTCCAGGTGATCCCAGAAATCCCCCCTTCGCCCCCCTTTTCTAAAGGGGGATTGGGGGGGATTTCAGAGACGCGTTTCCCAACAAAATATTCTTCACAAAATTTAGAGAGTCTGCAGGCTAGTAGTACGGAGAGCACAGAAATGGAAGAGGCAAAAAGAGAAAAGAATTTAACCTTTGCAATTGAAGCGTATTTCTTAATCGCGATCGGCTTTTGATCCAAAATCTCTATGTGGCCTCTGTGATCTCTGTAGCGACAAAAATTAAAATATTTTTGTCTCTTCAACTTCACGGCTGAACCTCAAAAATCCGATTGGGAATTTCCCCGAACATCTCGGGGAAGTAGAGCGATTCCGTCCGGGTGGTGGGGATCTGGAAGGCCCCGCTCTGGTTCAGCCGGAGGGTGTACTCCACGGTCCACTTCCCTTTGGGCACGTACCGGTAGTAAGCCCGGAAGGCCTCGAAAGACCGCTCTTCGTAGGCCGGCCAGCCCCAGCCTTCCTTTTTCTCTTCCTGGGTCAGAAGCTGCGAATCCCTTCCCAGGCCGCTCCCCAGGATCGAAGACCCCGCGGGGATGGGATCGCTTACCACCACCCAGGTCTGATCCGCCTGGCCTTCCATCTCCAGGCGGACCCGCAGGATGTCGCCGCGGCTCCAGCGATTCGCGTCTTTCCGCTGGAGGGGAGTCACGGTTTTTTGGATTTTATAGCCGCTGGAGAGAGGCTCTTTCAGGGGAATGGCGGCCAGGCTCTGGACGGTTACCCAAGGTTTTCCGGACCCCTGATGAATGATGGTCAGATCTCCCTTCTGCTCGGGCCAGGGAAAAGAGGAAGTCTTTCCCTTGGGCAAAGCCTTCCAGTCGATGGACTGAGAGCGGGTTAATAACTCGGCCCGGGTGGTCCCGGAGACGGCAACCGTCTCGAAGGCCCGGGAGAATTTCTCCATGGCCAGGACTCCCCAGGCATTGGCCAGGGTGAGGTCCCATTTTCCCTGCCTCTGCCTGGCCAGGGCCCCCTGGACCAGCCGGGGCATGTCCTCCTTCCACCTATCTGATCGGAGGAGAGCCAGAACCGCCCGCACCGCGTTCACGTCCCCCGAAACCATGAGCCACCACAGGCAGTCGGACCTTTCCGTGGAGAAACTCATGGTGGTTCCCTGGAAATTCAACCGGGAAAAGAGGATATCTTCCCCCTCCCTCAGTCGCTCGGCCCGGTTGGGAATATCCCGCGAATTCCTGAGGAGGTTCAGCCAGTCGATGACCGCGGAGGTGGGCCAGAGATTGGGTTCGATGGATACCGAGCCCAGCAGCTTTCCTTCGAACTTCCCGCCCCTGGAGAGGGCTTCCATGGCCGCCAGTTTTCTCAGGGCGAGGTCCACCGTGGGCAGGGGGGAGCCGCGGAAGATCCTCCCCTCGATGAATTTCCGGAGGCCCGCTTCCATCCTCTCCTTGGGTTCTTCCGGGATAGACCACCCGGCCTCGTGCCCGATGGCCAGAATATAAGAGGTGAGCGTTTCATCGCCGAGCCTCATCGCGGGGAAATATTTCACCAGGCCGTCCGCGTCCTGGTAGGAGGGGAGCTGGGCCATGAGATCCTTCCACCTCTTTTCGTCCCGCAAAGAAACGGCGACGGAGATCCTCTGCTCCATGCACCCGTAGGGGTATCGCTTCATGTACTCGTTCACCCCGTTCATGCTCTCGGCCAGGCGGGGGCGGAAATTCACGTTCACTCCGCCGCGGCCGGGAAGGGCGTCGGCCGGCCGTTCCACGGAAATCTGAAAATCCTTTTCCACCTGGGTGAGGGTGGCCTGAAAAGTCCTGACCGGAACAGCCGGGACGACCTTCTGGCTGATTCTAAGCCGGTCCTTATCCGGGGAGCCCTTCTCCTGCGCCTCCACTTCCCACTGGAGCGTTTCCACTCCCCGGGGAACGGTCGCCTCCCAGCCCACTTCTTTTGCTTCTCCGGGCTTGAGGGAGGCGGATAAGGATTTGAAGGGGCCGGAGATTCCCCGGACGCTGGCCGAAAGATCCACTGCCATATTCCGGCTGGTGGCGTTGCGCAGGGTAAACTCGGCCTGGAACCGGTCTCCTTCCCTGACCAGGGGAGGAAGGCCGGAAAAGACCATCAGGTCCTGGGTGGATTGGATGGAAGTGGAGCCGTTTCCGAAGAGGCCCGTTCCTCCCGTGGCCACGGCCACGATCTGAAATCTGGTGAGGGAGTCATTGAGGGGGATTTCCAGGGAGGCTTCGCCGTTGGCGTCCAGCGGCAGCCGGCCTTTCCACAGGAGAAGGGTGTCGAAGAGCTCGCGGGTAGTCTGTTTCCCTCCCCCTCCGCCCTGCGGCAGGGCTTTCAGCCCGAAGTGACGCCGGCCGATGACCTGGCCCTGGGCGGTTGCCGTGCGCACCCCGTAGCCTCTCCGCCCCATCATGGCCGGGAGAATTTTCCAGCTCTGGTTGGGCATGAGTTCCAGCAGGCCCTCGTCCACGGCTGCAATCGCCACTTCACTCCCGGCGGGCGGGACTTTTCCGTCCCAGGTCTTGACCGCCACCTTGACCCTGGCCTTCTGCCGTACGCGGTAGACCTTCCGGTCGGCGGATACATCCACTTTCAGCTCGTGCTCCCTCCATCCCACGTTGATTTCGGCTATGCCCAGCTTGTAGGCAGGCCTCCCCAGGTCCACCAGGGCCGTGGGCTTTACGTCGGTTACGCGCCCCCGGACGGGAAAGACGGAGACGAAGACATTGGGGGCGTAATTCCCTTTGACCGGCACCTCGATCACCGGCTTTTTCCCGGAAATTTTCCGGACCCACGATTCCATGACCCCTTCCCGCTCGACCGTAACGAGGGCGGTGGCCTCGCGGAAGGGCATGCGGACCTGGAAAACCGCCGTCTCTCCCGGCTCGTAACGCTTTCTCTCGGGAAGAAGGTCGATGCGGTCGTGGTCCCCCGCCGCAAACCACCAGTCGTCCTTCTCCGCGACCCAGATTTCCTGCTGAGCCGCGGCGCGAAGGCCCGAGGGATCGGCGGTCTGGGCCTGAACGATCAGGTTCCCGGACACGGGCGAGCGGGTTTCACAGATCAGGAGACCTTTGGAGTCCGTCTTTCCGGAGCAGAGGGAGGCAACCTTTTGGGTCTCCTCCGTGTGGTCGTAGGAGTAAAACCCCCCGGCGATGCGCTTGCGGTGGGTGAAAATCTTTCGCTGGAAGATCTCGGTTTTCACCCGGGCGCCGGCCACCGGCTTTCCTCTGAGGTCCAGCACGGCCACGTGGAATTTGAAGGTGTCTTTGGAGACGGCCCAGGAGTCCGGCTTGATTCCGATCAGGTAGCGGGAAGGCCACAGGGGCATCCTGGTGGAGATGGTCTGGATTTCCCCGTTGGGGTCCTTGAACTCCATTTCCGTCAGGATCTCCATGGGGATTTCAAAGGAAGGAATCTTTTGCAGGGCCGTGCGCGCCGACCCCGCCCGGTCCAGGACCAGATCCATGGCGGGGATCTTGGCTCCTTTCCGTTCATCGACCGTTTCTTCCCCGTCCGTCTCCTCATCTTCGAAAGCGGCCCCTCTGCGGACCAGCCCCTCCTTGACCGGGCCGTTGCTGAAGACAAAACGGTCGAATCCCTCGAAAGGCGGGATCGACCGGGGCCGGACCTCGCTGCGCAGTTTCACCGGCAGCAGGCTGGCGCCTCCGCCGGCCAGATACTGGACGCTCAGGTCCAGGGGAACCTCTTTTGATTTGACCAGGGGCTCGGCCGGGGGCTTGATCGTCCCCCTGAGGAGGGGAACCCGGAACTCCTCCACCCGGAATTCGCCCGAGGATCTCCGCCATTCTCCCCGGCGTTCACCGCCCCCTTTCTTGACCAGGACGACATTATAATTGCCCAGCTTGGCGTCACGGGGGATGGCCCACGTGGTTTCCGCGATTCCCTGGGCATCCCACTTCAGGGGGAATTCATACTTTTCCCCGCTTCCCCCGTGCTGGATGGAGACCAGGTCGGGCCTTCTCGCCTCAGCCACCGGAGAAAATCCCTGCGTGGTTCGCTGGCGCAGGATGTGCTTCATGTTCACGGTCTGCCCGGCGCGGAGAAGGGTGCGGTCGAAGACCGTGTGGCCCATGACCGGCCCCTGATAATCCTCGTAGGGAAGCTGAAACCTCCAGGGCTCGATCCCCTGGTTCCATCCGGAGTGGACAAAGGCCATGTCATCCTGCGTCTGGGCCATGACCAGGAGGCCTCCTTGAAGGTGGAGGGCCTGGGCCTGGGGGTAATCGCGGGAATCAATGGAATGATCGCAGCGGGGAAGGTCCTGTCCGGAAGGCAAAGGCCCCGGGATGCGGAACAGCCCTTCGGCATCGGTCTTCCCTTCCCGGAGAATTTTTTCCTGGCAGTCCCGCACCGTGACCAGTGCGTCTTTCACGGGTTCCCCTTTATCCAGGGTGGTCACCCACACCAGGGAGGATTCACCGGCCCATTTGAAATGGACGGAGAGATTCGTCACCAGGGCCGCCGCGGGCACATACATGGGGCGGGGCGGGTCGAGCAGGGCCTGTCCCAGGATCGTGCTTTCCAGTTCCACGATGTAGAGTCCGGGCTTCGGGATGGGAATGCCCACCACTTCGAAGGCCTGGGCTCCCTGGGGCTTTGGAACCTGGAACGGATTGGCCGCGGGTTCATCGCTCAGAATGGATTTTTCCCGTGAAGCGGCGGCCACTTTTCTGAGCCAGGACTGAACCTCGACCTTTTTATCGGGGGGGAGGCTGAGGATTTTGCCCAGCACTCTGCCGAAGATTCCCGGTTCTTCGTCAACCTTCACCATCCGGCCCTTAACCTGGGGTTCCAGATTCCTGAGGGTCACGGGGAGCGCCGGCTCGGCGTTCAGCTCGATGATGCCGAAGCGGGAGGAGAATTTCGCCAGGGGAGGGTAGCGGTCGGTCCGCACCGAGAGGGGAAATTTATCGGCGTTGACCAGGGGCCGGCCGACTTCATCCTTCAGACCGGCGGGAAGCTCGACGCGGAAAGCGGCGTTTTCCGGGAAAGGACCCGGGAAGGTGATTCCGTTAAAAAAATCCCCTTCTTCCTCCGGCAACTGGGGCTTCCAGGCCTTTTCTTCGGGGCCCTTCAGAACGATTTGCCGGGCCCACTTTGCGGGGACGGGCGCGGAAAAGTCGAGGGTCATGGGAGTGATGGGGAGACACGCCGACCTCGGGTTCTCCCGCTGGCAGCGGAAAACCACGGAAAAAGCATCCCTGGCTTTGAAGGGCAGCACCTGGTCGCGCTCGGTGGCCACCCCGGTCTTGGTCTGAACCCCTTTTCCCCAGACGAGATCGACTTTGGCTTTATTGGGGAAACGCTGCCTGCTCTGGATGAGGAGGAGGAAATGCCCGGACTCTTTCAAATTACGCGAAATCCACCGGGCCCTTCCGGATTCCAGGATTTTTTTTCTATCTTTTCCCTCGACCAGCGCGATTCCCACCCGCTCCGCCAGCCCTTCGACGGAGAAAGAGACATTCTGGAGGACCGATTCCGGGTCGGGCTCAGCATCGAGGCGGAGGATGAAGACCTGCTCTTCATCGATGCTATCGTTGCCCTGATTGGGAATGGAGTCCCTCACCGCGGGCCCGCCGGTGGAAAAGGCGAAAGTCTTTGCTTCCCCGATTTCCTTCCCGGATAAAGTTTTCAAGCCGGGCGTCAGGGTAAACTCGCAGCGGATCCCGGCCGGCAGGTCCTTTTCGAAGTCATAGACCCAGTTCTTGGGATCGGCCCACCGGGCGGTCCCCTTCTCGGGGCAGGAGACGGTGAAAGGTCCGGCGAGGTCCCGGGGCTCTCCGAAGGGAACCATGGGCTCGGAAAACTGCGCCCGGACCTGGCGGATGTTCTTCACCGTTCCCTGGGGAGTGAACTTTTCCACCCGGGGGGATTCCTGGGCCCAAAGCGTGAGGCCAAGGTTGAGGTTAAGGTCAAGGCTGAGGTTGAGGAAGAAAAGGAAAAAGGACAGGAGGGCAAGGGATGCCTTCTTCATACTCTCTCCTTAGGGGAAAAAGTGGTTGCCTACGATAAGGCGATTTAGTATATCCCAATCCATCTGGGACTATCCAGAGGGAATCCATCGACCCCGGGGGGGGATGAAGTAGATCATAGGGCGAAAACCCGGAAAGGATAAAATAAAGAAACTGTTTATCCGCAGATTACGCAGATTACGCAGAGAACACAGCGCGCCAAAGCTGCAAACAAAAAGAGGCGATCATTCTGGAAGAGTTTTGCTCAGGGTTACGGGTGACCCCAGAAATCCCCCCCTTCGCCCCCCTTTATTAAAGGGGGGGATTGGGGGGGGGATTTCAGCGGGTAGTTGGCTAAATAAAATTATCTTTGCATAATTTAACGAGTCTGCAAAATAGTAGTGCAGAGAGCACAGAATGGGGGCGGGATACCAGGGGCTCCCTTGAAATGAAGAGGAGAAAATAATGGCCATTTCCAGAAGGCAATTCATCAAGAAGGCCGTGGTCGCAGGTTCTACCCTGGCCGTTTCCCCGATGATCTTCGTTCCCAAGGCGAAGGCGGCCTGGGAGAGGAAGTCGATTGTCCATCCGAACGTGAACAACCTCCGGGTCGTGGGGATCACGGACCCCAAAATGATTAAGGGGATCCAGCCCGTCACCTCCTGGTCGCTCCAGGAAAAGATGGTGGCCAAAGACGCGGTTTGGGAGAACCTAGACAAACTGGCCTGCGGGTTGGTGGAAACTCGGAACCCTGAAGATGCCTGGCGCGCTGTTTTTATCAAACCTCCCCGGAAGTCGTGGACCCACACGGTGGTGGCGATCAAGACCAACAACATCTCCCTCCAGCACACCCGCAGCGCGGTCATGTCCAAGGTCTGCCATGTGTTTACCGATCTCCTGGGGGTGAGGGGAAGCAATATTCATATCTACGATGGGATTCACGGCGGGTCCATGGGCAAGAACACGCCGTTTAGCGGCCTGCCGGAAGGCGTAAGGATCGAAGACGAGTGGGGCGGAATCAACACCCCGGTGTCCGTGCCGGCTCCCTGGGGGGACGGCAGAAGGACGACCAAATGCCTGCGCCATTTAGCCGAAGGAAAGGTGGATATTCTCGTCAACATCGCCCTGTGCAAGGGCCATAGCGACAGCTTGGGCGGTTTCACCATGACCATGAAGAACCACATGGGAACCTTTTCCCCCATGTATGTCCACCAGGACGAGGCCCTCGAATATCTCCTGGCGGTCAACCAGACCCCGCAGGTCTTGGGCCCCATGGACCCCAAGACCGGACGGGTGCTCTTTCCCCTCCAACAGCTCTGCATCGTCGACGCCCTCTGGGCCAGCGAAGGGGGGCCCGGAGGCTATCCCCGGACTCAGCCCAATTTCCTGGCCATGGGAGTTCTTTCGCCGGTGGTTGATTATCTGCTGGCCACCCGATTCCGCAAGGAGAAGATGGGCTGGGACATCAACAAACAAGCCACCCGCCGGATGCTGACGGACTTTGGATACCATGAGAGCGACCTGCCGGCCGGGGGGAAGTTGATTGAAATTTGAAAGGATATTGGCCGCAGGCCTATCCTTTTCGCCCACGGTTGCAGAAAAAGCCTGCTTATTTACTTGCTAACCGTCGAATTTCCGGTAATATTTGCTCATAAAAGCATGCCGGAGGGGAAAAGGGAATTTCGATCTCCATCGGACGGGAAAGGATTTCCCATGAGCGAAAAAATCAAGTCAGTCTTTGTCTTGGGCCTCGGGAAGGTTGGCTTGCTGGTTGCCACCCTGCTTCATGAAACCGGCTTTAAGGTGATGGGGGCCGATCTTCGTGAAGCGATCGATCTGCCTTTTTCCACGGCAAGGCTGCATTTGAGCGAACCCGAAGAGTTGAAGGAGAGGATGAAAGGATTTGATGCCGTCGTTTCCTGCCTTCCCTATTCCTTCAACATCGGCGTAGCCTCCGCCGCCCATGAGCTGGGCATCCATTATTTCGACCTGACCGAGGACGTGCGTACAACCAAAGCGATCCTCCAGATGAGCCAAACGGCCAGCGCGGTCATGGCCCCTCAATGTGGTCTCGCGCCGGGCTTCATTGCCATTACCGGCGCGTCGCTGGCGGAGAACTTCGACGGAATCCGCAGTATCAAACTGCGCGTCGGGGCTCTGCCCCAGAATCCCACGGGCCTGCTCGGTTATGCCTTCAACTGGTCTCCCGAGGGGGTGGTAAACGAGTACCTGAATGACTGCGAAGTGATCGAAGACGGTGAAAACAAATGGGTGTCGCCTTTAGAATGGCTGGAAACCATCGTGATTCATGGCGTACAGCTGGAAGCCTTCACCACCTCAGGCGGGCTCGGTACCATGTGCCAAACCTACAAGGGACGGGTCGAAAACCTGGATTACAAGACCATCCGATACCCCGGCCACGCGAAGCTGATGAATTTCTTTTTCCATGAGCTTTTGATGCGCAATGATCGGAAGACAGCCGGCGAGATCCTGACCTGCGCCAAACCGCCGGTGACCGAAGACGTGGTCTATATTCACGCTTCCGTTGAAGGATGGAAAGGGGGATCTCTCTCCCGCGATGAATTTGTCAGAGCCTACTACCCAGTTGAGATTGCGGGCCAAAAACGGCGCGCGATTTCCTGGACGACCGCTGCTTCGGTCAGCGCCGTGGTGGAGATGGTAAGCAACGGGTCCTTGCCCGGCAGGGGGTTCCTGAAACAGGAGGAAATTCCTTTGGCGGAGTTCCTCAAAACCAACAACGGCCGCCTCTATGCCGGCGAGCCCCACGGGAAAAACCTCAAAGGAAAAAATCGAATCGGCGGTGGAAAGGATTGAAGTAGGAATCATCCGTTCCTTGCTACCGCGGACGTCTACCCCGAACCCCTCCGAATTCATGCTGTGATGGTAACTTACCCATAGAACCGATGGGCAACCAACCAATCGGGAACGGGTTCCTTGACTTCTCCCCCCCTGATCTCATACAATCCTTCTGGTGCCAGAGTCCTTGTTTCCCTAAGGGATTGATTCTTCCGGGTCGAAAAAAAGTCATGAGCAACACTTCATTCGCAAGATTCTTATCCGGGGGCTTCCGTTACGGCCTATTGAGGAAGCCACAACAAATTTAGAATACTCAAATAAGTTGGGAGGATTTTGGTTTGAAGTTGATTTCTTCTGGTCCATACCGAAACTCACGGACTCAGGGACCTTCCCTTCTTCGCGGCTTTTCATCCCTGGGAATTGGATTCCTCTTGATGATCATGCTGATATCTTGTACGGGGGATAACAAGGGGCAAGAGAAAAGGCCCCCCGGTGCCCCCGTTAGCGTGGCGACGGTAATCCAGAAAGATATTCCGGTGCAACTGCGGGTCATCGGAAAAGTGGAAGCTTACTCTGGGGTATCCATCAGGGCCTTGGTCGAAGGGGAGCTGTGGAAGGTTTACTTTAAAGAAGGGCAGGATGTGCAAAAAGATAACCTGCTTTTGTCCATCGACCCTCGACCCTTCGAAGCTGCCCTCAGAAAGGCCGAAGCAAATCTGGAAAGGGACCAAGCCTTGGTGCAGCAGGCTGAAGCCAACCTGACGAGAGACCTCGCGCAGGTAACCCAGGCGGAAGCCAACCTGGCTAAAAATTTGGCCCAAGCCAAGAATGCCGAAGAGCAGGCGAAGCGTTATGCCTTTCTTGCGGAGAAAGGCTATGTGGCCAAAGAACAGTATGATCAGGTCCGCACCAACTCGGAGTCTTTTGCGGCGATGGTTCAGGCGGACAAGGCCGCTATCGAAAATGCCCAAGCCACTCTCCGGGCAGACCACGCCGCCCTGGAGAACGCCAGAGCGGTAGTCCGGGGATCCCGGGCCGCAGTAGAAACCGCCAGAATTCAGCTCGGTTATTGTTCCATCCGCGCCCCCATCAGTGGACGCACCGGGAGCCTTCTGGTTCAGCAGGGCAATATCATTAAGGCAAACGATCTCCCCATCGTCCTCATTAATCAAATCACCCCCATTTATGTCACCTTTGCGGTTCCCGAGCAGAACCTGCCGGAGATCAAAAAGCACATGATGGCCGGAGCGCTCAAAACGGAAGCGGTCATCCCGGGGGATGAGAAGCCTCCAGAGCAAGGGATCCTGACCTTTGTCGATAACGCCGTGGATACCGCCACGGGGACGATAAAGCTTAAAGGAACCTTTGGGAACCAAGAGAAGCGGCTCTGGCCGGGACAATTTGTAGACGTCATCTTGACGTTAACCACTCGGCCCAACGCCATCTTGGTTCCATCGCAGGCGATTCAGACCGGACAGGAAGGTCCATACGTTTTTGTGGTCAAACCCGATCTGACCGTGGAGTCCCGCCCCGTGGCCGTGGACCGTTCCCTTGATGACCTGACCGTGGTGGCCAAGGGACTCCAGCCCGGGGAAACAGTGGTGACCATCGGCCAGCTCCGGCTCGTCGCGGGAGGGAAAGTAGAAATAAAGAAGGATTCCGGCGAGCGAGGAAAGCTTCCGTGAACATCGCCGCCCTTTTTATTCGCCGTCCTATTACGACTACGCTCCTCATGCTGGCCATCCTGCTCTTCGGCATTATCGGGTATCGAAAACTTCCGGTAAGCGACCTCCCCAGCGTGGATTTCCCCACGATCCATGTCTCGGCCCAGCTGCCCGGGGCCAGTCCGGAGACGATGGCCTCGGCCGTGGCCACTCCCCTGGAACGCCAATTTTCTACCATTGCCGGTCTGGATTCCATGACCTCCACCAACGGTCTGGGCATCTCTTCGATCACGCTGCAGTTTGACCTGAGTCGGGATATGGACGCGGCCGCCCAGGATGTTCAGGCGGCGATTGCCAGAGCGGCCAGGATCCTTCCTCCCAACATGCCCAGCCCTCCCTCTTATCATAAGGTGAATCCTGCGGATCAGGCCGTTCTGTACCTTTCCCTGAGCTCCCCGACCCTCCCGCTTTCCACCGTCCACGAATATGCCGAGACTTTGCTGGCTCAGCGAATATCCATGGTAAGCGGGGTAGCCCAGGTCCAGGTTTTCGGCGGGCAGAAGTACGCCGTTCGGGTTCAGGTGAATCCCAAAGCGCTGGCCATGAGGCAGATCGGAATTGACGAGGTCGCCAATGCGGTCATGAACGCCAATGTAAATCTGCCCACGGGCACCCTGTGGGGAACCCACAAAGCCTTTACCGTACAGGCCACCGGTCAATTGATGGAAGCATCGGAATACCGGTCCATCATTGCGGCCAGCCGGAATGACTTTCCAGTCCGTCTGGAAGATCTCGGGCGGGTCATCGATAGCGTCGAGAATGACAAAATCGCAGCTTGGCATAACCACGTAAGGGCGATCACCCTGGCCGTTCAACGTCAACCCGGGACCAACACGGTGGAAGTGGTGGACGCCGTCAAGGAACTGGTCAAAAGATTGCGTGCGGAAATTCCTGCCTCCATCAGCCTGGACCTGCTCTACGATCGGTCGGTATCGATCCGGGATTCCGTGGCGGACATCAAGGCTACCCTCTTTCTGGCCATTTGCTTGGTCGTTCTGGTCATCTTCCTCTTCCTGCGCAACCTATCGGCCACGATCATCCCCAGCCTGGCCCTGCCGTTCTCGATCGTGGGCACCTTTGCGGCCATGTATCTCCTGGACTACAGTCTCGACAACCTTTCCCTGATGGCCCTCATCCTATCGGTGGGATTTGTGGTGGACGACGCCATCGTCATGCTGGAGAACATCATCCGCCACATGGAGCAGGGGGAAGGGATTCTGGAGGCGGCGCTTAACGGTTCCAAGGAGATTGGTTTCACGATTGTGTCCATGACCCTTTCCCTCGTGGTGGTATTTATCCCGGTGCTCTTCATGAGCGGGATCCTGGGGCGTCTGCTCCATGAATTCGCCGTAACCATCAGCCTGGCGGTCCTGATTTCCGGAGTCGTATCGTTGACCCTCACCCCCATGCTTTGCAGCCGCTTTCTGCGCCCTCCGGGGGCGATACGCCATGGCCGGTTTTACGCTCTCTCGGAACGGTACTTCGAACGCATGTTGCAGGCTTACGAATGGAGCCTCAAAAAGATCCTGGATCACCGCCTGGCCACCTTAATCCTCCGAAAATCCCAATGTAGAGGCCTTCATGTCCTCGATCGGGCCAAGCGGATCCAGCCCGGCTTCCAACACCGGCCGGCTCAATATCCGCTTGAAACCGAGAAACCAAAGGGATCTCAGCGTAGACGAAATCATTCAGGAACTGCGGCCGAAATTATCAGCCGTTCCGGGGATCCAGGTTTTTCTGCAGAACCCGCCCCCCATCCGCATCGGCGGGCGCCTGACCAAAAGCCAGTATCAATTTACCCTGCAGGGCACCGATCTGGACACCCTCTATCATTATGCTCCTATCCTGGAGTCAAGGCTCAAACAGATCCCCGGGCTGCAGGACGTGACCTCCGATCTGCAAATTAAAAACCCCCAAGTCAATGTCGAGATCAACCGCGACAAAGCTTCTCTTCTTGGGGTTACCGCCCAGCAAATCGAAGACGCCCTCTCCAGCGCCTACTCCTCCCGGCAGATTTCCACGATCTACGCCCCCAGCAATTCGTTCCAGGTAATCCTGGAGTTAGAACCCCAACATCAGATGGATCCCTCGGCGCTCGCCATGCTCTACATCCGCTCATCCAAAGGCGCTCTGGTCCCGTTGAATGCGGTAGCCAGAGTTAACTCGAATGTAGGGCCTCTGACCGTAAACCATCTGGGCCAGCTTCCGGCGGTGACCCTTTCTTTCAGCCTCCGGCCGGGGGTCTCTTTGGGGGAAGCGATTTCTGCGGTACAGGGAGCCGCCCGGGCTATGTTGCCGCCTACCGTCACCACCAGCTTCCAGGGCACTGCCCAGGCTTTTCAATCCTCCATCAAGGGCCTGGGAATTCTTTTGCTCATGGCCGTCCTGGTCATTTACATCGTGCTGGGGATTCTCTATGAGAGCTT
>JAPLIW010000602.1 GCA_026388915.1 Deltaproteobacteria bacterium | reverse complement strand
GCCGCCTTCCGGGTATCGATGGAAATGGGGATGGAGATTTTCGGGCGGAGCGCTTCGATGACCGGTATCACCCGCCGGAGCTCTTCCTCCTCGGGCACCGGTCGGGACCCGGGCCGGGTGGATTCTCCCCCCACATCCAGGATATCGGCCCCCTCCTCCGCCATTCGCCTTCCCTGCTCCACGGCTCGGGTCCATTCGAAGAACCTTCCCCCGTCGGAGAAGGAATCCGGGGTGATATTCAGCACGCCCATGATGAGGGTGCGCTCGGAGAGGTCATATTCCCGGTGATGAAAGCGGAGAATCCGGATTCGCATATAAAATAAGGGTCGCGGGCCGCGAACCAAGGCCGGAGAAATCCCTCCCCCTGATCCTGACCTTTGACCCTCCGCTATAACGCTCTTGCTTCTGGAACCAGATCCTGGGGCGGGTTTTCCGGCAGGGGAGGTTTCAGGCCCAGCACCTGATCGACTTCTTCCCCGCCCAGCACTTCTTTTTCCAGCAGAGCCGTGGCCAGGTTATGGAGCCGGTCCATCTGCCGGGTGATGATCTCCTTGGCCCGGTCGTAGTTTTCCAGCACGATCCGCTTGATCTCGTTGTCGATGTCCACCGCGGTGTTTTCGCTGTATTCTTTGGGCTGGCCGATATCCCGTCCGAGAAAGATGTGTTCCTCCTTCTTGCCGAAGGTCAGGGGGCCCATCTTGTCGCTCATGCCGTAGTCGCACACCATCTTCCGGGCCCACTCGGTGGCCATCTCCAGGTCGTTTCCGGCCCCGGTGGTCTGGGTATGCAGAACCAGCTCTTCCGCCGCCCGGCCCCCCAGAAAAATGGCGATTTTGTTCAGAATGTATTCTTTGGAAAGGGTATGTTTGTCTTCCGCGGGCAGCTGCTGGGTGATTCCCAGCGACCGCCCCCGGGGGATGATGGAGACCTTGTGAATCGGGTCGGCGAGCGGGAGGAATTTGGCCACCAGCGTGTGGCCGGCCTCGTGGAAGGCGGTCAGGCGCTTCTCCTCCTCGCTGATGATCATCGTCCGCCGTTCCACTCCCATGAGAACCTTGTCTTTGGAAGCTTCGAAGTCGGCCATCTCTACCTTGGCCTTGTTGCCTCGGGCGGCCAGGAGCGCGGCCTCGTTGACCAGGTTCTCCAGGTCCGCCCCGGTAAATCCCGGAGTTCCCCGGGAGAGAATCGGAAGGTTCACATCCTCGGACAGGGGGGTCTTGCGGGTATGCACTTTTAGGATGGCTTCCCTGCCCTTCACGTCCGGCCGGGGGACCACGACCTGTCGGTCAAAACGGCCCGGCCGAAGGAGGGCCGGGTCGAGCACATCCGGGCGGTTGGTGGCAGCGATGATGATGACCCCTTCATTGGACTCAAACCCGTCCATCTCCACCAGCAGCTGGTTCAGGGTCTGCTCCCTCTCGTCATGTCCCCCGCCCAGGCCGGCTCCCCGGTGGCGCCCCACGGCGTCGATTTCATCGATGAAGATGATGCAGGGGGCGTGCTTCTTCCCCTGGATGAAGAGGTCCCGCACCCGGGAGGCGCCGACTCCGACGAACATCTCCACGAAATCGGACCCGCTGATGGAAAAGAAGGGAACATTGGCTTCCCCCGCTATGGCCCGGGCCAGAAGGGTTTTGCCCGTTCCCGGAGGGCCGACTAAAAGAACCCCTTTGGGAATCCGTCCTCCCAGGCGGGTGAATTTCTTGGGATCCCGCAGGAACTCGATGATCTCCTGCAGTTCTTCCTTGGACTCTTCGATCCCGGCCACGTCCTGGAAGGTCGCCTTGGTCTGTTTGTCGGAAAGGAGTTTGACCTTGGCCTTCCCGAAGGACATGGCCTTGGTTCCCCCGGCCTGCATCTGGCGCATGAAGAAGATCCAGAAGGCGATGAGGAGAAGCATGGGGAACCAGGAGATCAGGATGGTCATGTACCAGGGAGAGTCATCCTCGGGCCTGGCCGTGATCTTCACGTTCTTGTCTTTCAGGGCTTTGATTAAATCCGGGTAGGAAGGGGCAAAAGTTCTAAATTCCTTGAGGTTGTTGGTGCGCCCGTAGAGGTTGTGCCCTTGGATGGTGACTTCCCGCACCTCCCCCTTTTCCAGGGCGGTCAGAAAGTCACTGAAGATGATCTTGTCCTGGGAAGAACGGGGCTGGTTGAAAAGGTTGAAAAGAAGGATCATCATCAGGCTGATGACCAGCCACAAGGCCAGATTCTTATAAAAGGGGCTCAATTTCCCCCCTCCCATGGGCACGCTCGTCAGAAACCTTTTTTAATTGAATTTTTAATGCTTACGAACTTGAAATTCAAAAAATATATAACACAGATTCGGCAAAAAAGATAGAACCAAATTGAATGGCTGATATTGGTTCCTGGTTCCTCGTTGCGGATTGCTCGTTGCTGGTTACTGGTTGCTGGTTAAAGAATGCGTTAAGCGCTTGGCAACCCATGACGAATACCGAGTAACCAGTAACGAGTATCGAGTAACGAGTAACCAGCTTCTCAGATCAGTTCCGCCCGCAGGATGCGCTTGGTTTCGGGTTTGAGCCGGGCCCGGTGATCAATCCGAACTCCCGCTACCCACAGAATCCGTTCTCCCCGGCAGAGGAGAGGAATTCGTTTCCGCTGGAGGGCCGGGACCTTGCAATCGATGAATAGATCTTTTATCTTCTTCTCCCCCTCCATTCCCAGGGGTTGGAAGCGGTCCCCCGGCTGGAAGGAACGAAGGGTCAAAGGAAACTCAAGGTCATCAAAATCCAGGAGGGCTACCTGGGGGGACTCATCGAAAAGGACTTTCCGTCTCCGGCTCTGGGTTTCGAAACGGATGGCCCGGCCGATCTCGGGAATCTCCACATATCCCGGACCGGGAACGGGGTGCTCAAAGGGGACCGCCTCTTCCCCAGACCGGGAAAGATGAAGGGCCTGATAGGCCCGGGTCACGGTGAGCCCCTGGGGAAGTTTCAGGGTTCGGTTGGGGTCTGAGGCTTCCAGCAGGTTGTTGATGGCCCAGATGTGCGGCAGACTGACCCGGCGCAGATGGCCCTGTATCTTTTCGATGGCCTTGCGAAGGCAGCGAAGTCGGATGGAAAGAGGCTGGGAAAGGAGGGCCGGAACGTCCAAGACCAGGGTTTCTTTTTTTCGACTGCGCACGACCCCGGCAAACTTCTCGGTGAGATGGGTCTCCCAAAATTCCTCTTCCGCCCGGAAAAGATCGGCCATCTGCACCAGAACCTGGCGGATCCGCGGATTGTACTGCTGGAGCAGGGGCAGGAGTTCGTGCCGGATTCGGTTGCGGAGATAGTGTGGCGACTGATTGGAAGGATCGGTCAGGTAAACAACCCTTTTCTCCCTTAAGAAAGACTCGATCTCTTCCCGCCAGACCCCGATCAGGGGGCGGATGTAAACGCCGTTCCGCATGGGAGGAATACCGGACAGGCCGCGGGTCCCGGACCCCCGCAGAATCCGCATGATCATGGATTCCGCCTGATCATCGGCGGTATGCCCCAGGGCAATCTTGGCCGCCCGGTTCTTTTGGGCGACCTCCGCCAGAAAGGCGTAGCGAACCTCCCGCGCCGCCTCTTGAAGGCTCAGCCCCTTCTCTTTTTGGTAGGAGCGGACATCCGCCCGGCCGCCGCAAAAAGGAACCCCCAGTTTTCCCGCGAGCTTGCGGACGAAGCCAGCCTCTTTCTCGCCTTCCGGCCGCAGGCGGTGATCGAGATGGGCCGCCAGGAGGGAAAGATGGAAATCCCCCCGCAGTTCCCAGAGCGCGTGCAGGAGGGCCACCGAGTCGGCTCCTCCGGAAATTCCGACTACGACCCGGTCTCCCGGCTGGATCATGTCGTATCTCTGGATGGTCTTTCGAACTTCGAGGATCAGGGAATTCATGGCGGACTCGAATTTTCCTCATACCGAGCCAGGACAAAGAGCAAATCGGCCAGACGGTTGAGGTAACGCAGGACCTCGGGGTTGGAGATCACCTTCTGATGGAACAAACCCGCCGCCTTCCGCTCCGCTCTACGGATGATGGTCCGGGCCAGGTCAATGGCCGCTCCGGAAAGGGCGTCCCCCGGATAAATGAATTCATTTTTTAGGGGTACCTTCGCCTGCAATTCTTCGAGGCAAAGCTCCAGCTGGTCCACATGCCGGGTCGTGATCTGACAGCCGAATTTCGCCAAGTCTTCGGATTCGGTGGCCAGTTCGGCTCCCAGAAGAAGAAGGTCCTTTTGGATGTTCAGGATGATTTCTCCCGTCCCGGGTTTCCTGGCTGAAGCCCGGGCCATTCCCAGGGCGGAGCTGGCTTCATCCAGAGTCCCGTAAGCATCCGGCCGGGGGCCGGATTTGGGGACCCTCTGCCCCCCCCTGAGACTGGTGAATCCCCCATCCCCCTTCTTGGAGAATTTCACGGACATAGAGACTCCTAAAGAATGACCGCTTCGCTTGAGGAGCAGCACGCTTACAGCGTGCCTTGAGGAGCGTCACACCTCCAGTGTGACTCGAGGAGCGCTTCGCTTGAGGCAAAAACAATTACCGAACTTTAAGGACGGTCCTTCAGGCCTCGGGGCAAATTCCCCGCTCTTGCAAGTTTTTGCCTCGAGGGGCGAAGCCCCGCTCCTCGAGTCGTGCCGAAGGCACGACGGTCCTCAAGTCCCGCCTTTGGCGGGGCGCTCCTTAAACGAGCGAAGCTCGCGCTCCTTTGTCAGCTTTTTCAGCTTTTCCACCTCCGACGGGCGGAGATGGCGATACTCTCCCGCCTTCAGACTTCCCAGAGAGAGCCCGGCAAAAGACACCCTTCTCAATTTCAAGACCGGGTACCCCATCCTCTCCCACATTCTCTTCACCTGCCGGTTTCTTCCCTCGCGCAGGGTCATTTCCAGCCAGGCATTCTCCCGGGCCTCCCTCCGGGGCGCAATCCGGCAGGGAGCCGTGGGACCGTCCTCCAGGGTGATTCCCCGGCTCAGTCTGCGAACTTCCTCGGGGGTGGGTTTTCCTTGCACTTTCACCCAGTAAGTCCGGGGGACTTGAAAAGAGGGGTGGGACAGACGGTGGGCCATTTCCCCGTCGTTGGTTAGCAGGAGGATCCCCTCGGCGTCGTAATCCAGGCGTCCCACGGGAAAAAGACGCGGCAGTCTGCTCTTCACCAGGTCCATGACCACAGCTCTCCCTTCCGGGTCCTCCGCGGTAGTCACCACCCGCTTGGGCTTGTTCAGCATGAGGTAGGCTTTCGCCGCAGGGGAGGCCACCAGCTTGCCGTCCACCTTGAGATGGTCCCTCAAGGGATCGACCTTATCCCCGATCCGCGCCAACCGGCCGTTGACCGTAACCCGGCCTTCCCGGATCAGCTCCTCGGCCTGCCGCCGGGAGGCGATTCCCCTTTCAGAGAGGATCTTTTGGAGTCTCGGCAGAGGGCTCATGGTTCAGTTCCTCTTGCTCATCGGGCGCCGGGGATGGTTCTTCAGATGTTTCCGTCCCGGCCGTTTTCTCTTCTTCCTCCAGGGGAAGAACCCCTTCCGTCGAGGGCGGCCCCAGCGATTCCAGGTCTTTCAGCGTGGGCAGATCGGCCAGGTCTTTGAGGCCGAAGACCTCCAGGAACTTCTTCGAAGTCCCGTACACGAGGGGCTTTCCGGGAACATCCTTCTTCCCGATGATCTTGATCAGTTTCTTTTCCAGAAGAGTCCGCAGGACCCCGCCGGAGTCCACCCCCCGGATCTTCTCGATGTCCATGCGGACCACCGGCTGACGGTAAGCGATGATCGCCAGAGTCTCCATCGATGGCTGGCTCAGGGCCGTGCTCTTGGTCTTCTTCAACCTGCGGATCCATTCGGCATGTTCCGGGCGGGTGCGGAACTGAAATCCTTCGGCCACCTCGACCAGGTCGATCCCCCGCCCGCCTTTCCGATCTTCTTCCATCATTTCGGCCAGCAGCCGCTGCAGATCTCTCTTGCTCACCCCCCCCAGGACCTCCTTCATCCGGTCCAGGGTCAACGGGGTTTCGGAAACAAAAATCAGGGCTTCGAGGACCGCCTTCAGTTGAGCGTCTTCCACTTCACAGAATCCTTTCTTCGATGGTCTTTCGCCCCTCCTCCGGGCCCACGGGGGAAAAGATCCGGATGGCCCCGAAGGGTTCCCCCTGGTAAACCCGGATCATCCTCAGCCGCAAAAGCTCCAGGAGGGCCAGGAACGTGACCACGATTTCCCTCCGGGGAGTCGATGCCGTGTAGAGCTCGGTAAAAGCCAGGCTCTCCGTTTCCCAGAGCCGTTCCATGATATGCAGGATCTTGTCCTTGATGTTGAGGTGTTCCACCGAGATTTCCTGGAAATCTTCCGCGGGAAGTCCTTCCAGGACCTTCTTCATCACTTCCAGGAGGTCGAAGAGCGTCACCTCTCCGGAGACATCTTCCTCCGCCTCCTTTTCCGCCAGGGCATCCCCGAAAAAGCTGCGGACGAAGACCTCCCGGTCCAGCAGGGGCCCCTTCACGAGCTGCTGCGCCGCCTCCTTGAAGCGCTGGTACTCCAAAAGCCTGCGGACCAGCTCGGCCCGGGGATCCTCTTCTTCCTTCTCCTCCTCTTCCTCCCCGGTGGGGGGCAGGAGCATCTTCGATTTGATATGAAGCAACGTAGCGGCCATGAGGAGAAATTCGCCGGCTACGTCCAGGTTGAGGTTCTTCATGATCTCCAGATATTCCAGGTACTGCTGGGCAATGACCGAGATGGGGATGTCATAGATGTCGATTTCGTTCTTCTTGATCAGGTACAGAAGAAGATCCAGGGGCCCTTCAAAGGTCTCCAGCCGCACCTTCAGCGGCAGTTCCATCTGTTCCGGTTCGCGGTAAAAAGGGGATGATTCCATCGGTTTCCTTTTTTCTATATCTTCATCGCCGCCCGCACTTCCTCCATGGTCTGGGCGGCGACGCGGCGGGCCCGCTCACACCCGCCCTCCAGGATCTCCTCCACCAGGCGGGGGTCCTTCAGGTACCGCGCCCGCACTTCCTGGATGGGGGCCAGGTAGGAGACCAGGGTCTCGGCCAGCTGCCTCTTGTCTTCCACGCAGCCCAGGGTTGCCCGGCGGCATTCCCGGTTGACCCGGATGACGGTTTCCGGGCTGCTGTAGACCTTATGAAAAGAAAAGACGTTGCAGATGTCCGGATTGCCGGGATCGCTTTTCTTGATCCGGTTGGGGTCGGTGAACATGACATTCGTCTTGCGCCGGATCTCCTCGGGGGGGTCGGAGATGAAGATGGCGTTGTCGTAACTCTTGCTCATCTTCCGTCCGTCAATCCCCAGCAGCTTGGGGACCTCGGTGAGGAGCGGGTCGGGAACCGGAAAGACCGGCCCGTAGAAAAAATTAAAACGCCGGGCCACCTCGCGGGAGAGCTCCACGTGGGGAACCTGATCGATCCCCACGGGCACTTTATGGGCTTTGTAGATGATGATGTCCGCGGTCTGCAGCAGGGGATATCCCAGGAATCCGTAGGTGGAAAGGTCGCGGTTGGTCAACTCCTGCTGCTGTTCCTTGAACGTGGGAACCCGTTCCAGCCAGGAGACGGGGGTAATCATGGACAGCAGGAGATGGAGTTCGGCGTGTTCCTTGATCCGGGACTGGATGAAGAGGACGCTCTTCTCCGGGGAGATCCCCACGCCCAGCCAGTCGATCATCATATCCCGGATGGACTCCCGAACGATCTCGGTGTTGGCGTATTCCGTCGTCAGAGCATGCCAGTCGGCGGCAAAGAAAAAACAATCATACTCTTCTTGCAGTTGCTTCCAGTTGTCCAGCGCCCCCACCAGGTTTCCCAGGTGCAGTTTGCCGGTGGGCCGCATTCCACTCAGTACTCTCGGCTTGGGCATGAAATAGTTCGTTCTCCCTTCTCTGAATTTACGGGGCGCTCCGCACGCCGCGCCCCCGGGCCCGGCCGCGCGGAACATCTGCGGGTCGGTACGGTCTATCCCGGAGAGGCCCTTTCTCCCCGTTCCATCTTTTTCCCCGCTAGGGGGGAGGTCTTTCTTCCCACCGCCGCCGGCTGCTTCGGGTTGTATTTCTTCAGCACAAAACCCACCTCTTCCTGCCGGCTAGAGATTTTCCCCTCCAGCCTCCCCCGCAGGAGGGCGTGCAGGATTTCCGTGTAAATGGGGCCGGGAATAAACCCCATCTTCTTCAAGTCCTTCCCGGCGAGCGTTACCCTGGCCCGCTTGAGCTCGGTGAAGTACAGGGAAATGGCCTTCTTGACCCCTTCTTCTTCGGCCCTCCCCATGGCGTAGAGAAGAAATTCGGTGGGCAGGGGATCCAGCAGGAAAAAAATATCGCTGCGCCCGGGAGCCGGCGAAGAAGAAAGGCGGCAGGCCACCTGGAGGGCCGTGCGTCGGCGCAGAAGGAAGGTGGTCCGGAATTTCTCCAGAAGGGCAAATCGGTCGAGGAGGGTCTCCACCTCTTTTTCCGTCATTCCGTCGGTGAGTCCCAGGAAACCCACCAGCCAGGGCTCGAATTTTTCCCCGGTAAAAAGCAGCCGGTACCAGGAGACGACCCCTTCGAGGCGCTGGAAGCGGATCTCGAAGGAACGGTCGATCCTCAGGCCGGGATGGAAGATGGAGAGCAGCCCGTAGTCCCTCAGACGTTTCAGGACCGGCAGGGGCTTCTCTTCCGAGAGGCAGAGCATGAGCTCCCGGAAGAGCCGCTTTCCCGAAAGCCGCCCGAAGAGCTCCATGCGCGCCGCATTCTCCATGAGCATGTGGGTCTGCCGGGCGATCTGGAACCCGATGCGCTGTTCGAAACGCAAGGCCCGGAAGACCCGGGTGGGGTCTTCCACAAAGCTCAGGTTGTGGAGGACGCGGATGACCCGTTCCTTCAGGTCCTTCTGCCCCCCGAAGAAATCGATGAGCTCCCCGAAATGGTCGGGATGCAGGTGGATGGCCAGGGCATTGACCGTAAAATCCCGCCGGTAAAGGTCCAGCTTGATGGAGCTGTGCTCGACCTGGGGCAGGGCCCCGGGGTGCTCGTAGTATTCCAGCCGGGCTGTGGCCAGGTCCAGCCGGTACCCGTCGGAAAGGCGGAGGGTGGCGGTCCCGAACCTCCGGTGGACCCGCAATTCTCCCTTTCCTTCCTCCGCCAGGGCGCGGGCCAGCCGGATTCCATCTCCCTCTACGACCACGTCGATGTCGAAATTCTCATTCCGCAGGAGAAGGTCGCGGACGAACCCCCCCACGGCGTAGGCCTGCAGGCCCATGCCGCCGGCCTTGCGGCCGATGTTCTTCAGGAGCTGCATCACCGCCGGGGGCAGCCTCTCTTCCATGATCTTCGGGATGGCCCGCTTGCGCGGTTCGGCGGCGAAAAAGTCCGATTCCGCGAGGGAAGGAGTCAGCTGGTTGCTCCGGGCGGAAAGCCAGCGCAGCAGATCGGTGCGGGTGATGGCCCCCGCCAGCTTTCCCTTCTCCAGGACCGGGAGAAAACGCTGGTTGTTGGCCACCACCAGGTCCTGGATTTTGGTCAGGGGAGTCTGGGGGGTGACCACGGCGAATTCCGTGGTCATATAGTCCCCCACGGGGGAATCTTTGAACCCGTGAAAAGCGGCCTTCTCGATCACCTGCCGAGTGATGAGGCCGGCCACCCGCCCGTCGTCCAGGACCGGAAGGACATTGATGTTGTAGCGGGTGAGGAGCTCTCCGGCGTGCTCGATGGTCTCCTGCATCTGGACCGTCTTCACCGGGTAAGACATGAGTTCCCGGGCCAGCCGGAGGGGCTGAATCCGTTTCCCCAGGTAGTCGAGGAGCTTCTTTTCCGCCTCCGGGAGGTCCATGTCCCGCAGGGTGGCCGCCGCCGCCGTGGCGTGGCCGCCGCCCCCGAAGGCCGCCGCGATCTCCCCCACGTTGACCTCTTCGATGCGGCTGCGGGCGACCAGGTAAACTCGGTCCTCCATTCGGGCCAGGGCAAAGAGGACGTTGATATTCTCCATGTCCTTCAATTTGTGGACCAGGAGGGCAAAATCCCCCACGTACTTGTCCGAGGAGGCCCTGGCCACCACGATTTCGATCCCCCTGACCAGGTGGCGGGTGGTGCTCTGGACCAGCTCGTTGAGGAGGGAAATCTGATCCGCGGTCAGCTCCCGGGTGATCAGGCTGGAAACGATATTCAGGTTTGCCCCGCGGTCCAGCAGAAATGCCGCCGTCTGGAGGTCCTCGGGGGTGGTGGAGGAAAAAGTGAAAGAGCCCGTGTCTTCATAAAGCCCCACGGCCAGGATCGTGGCCTCTTCGGGGGTCAGAGGGATTTCCTTCTCCTGGAGGATCCGGGCCAGGATGGTCACCGTGGCTCCCACCTCGCGCACCTGCTCCACGGTTCCGTGGAGGTCTTCCCCGGAGGGGGGGTGATGGTCGAAGATGTGGAGTTCCACTCCGGGACGTCTGGCCACTTCGCCGAACTTGCCGATCCGGCCGGGCTGCCGGGTATCCACCAGGATCAACCGCTTGACCGCCTTCAGGTCCACGTTTTTCATCCGCTCGGTCTGAAAGACGTAGAAGGTGGACTGAAGGAAAAAATCACGAAGGTTCTTCTCCGTCGACCCGGGAAAGACGAGGACCGCCCGGGGGTAGAGCTTCTTGGCCGCCAGCATGGAAGCCAGGGAGTCGAAATCGGCGTTGATGTGGGTGGTAATGACTTCCATGAGTCAACCCCGGGGATGGAGCTTCTGGTGAAGCCGTTTCAGGTGGTCCCGGGAAACATGGGTGTACACCTGAGTGGTGGCAATGTCCACATGCCCGAGCATCGACTGGACCGAACGCAGGTCCGCCCCCCCTTCCAGAAGGTGGGTGGCGAAAGAGTGACGCAGGATATGGGGGGAGATCCGTTTCTGAATTCCCGCCCCCCGGGCGTACCCCTTCAGAATCTTCCAGAAACCCTGGCGGGTGAGGCCCCTTCCCCTTCGGCCGACAAAAAGAACGGGGTGGGAAGAACGGAGGGGATGGAGACGGCGGGGACCCTGCAGGTATTCCTCCAGGGCCTGGCAGGCGGCTTTCCCCAGGGGGACGATCCTCTCCTTGGAACCCTTTCCTTTGGTGCGCACGTACCCCACTTCCAGGTTCACGTCATTTACTGAGAGATGAACCAGCTCGGAGACCCTCAGGCCGGCGGCGTAAAGCACTTCCAGCATGGCCCGGTCGCGGACCCCCAGGGGCTGGTGGGGGTCGGGCTGTTGGAGGAGATCTTCCATTTCTTTCGGCGTCAACACCGAGGGAAGCCGGGGGACCACCCAGGGGGACCTCACCCGCCTCACGGGGTTCTCTTCCACGGCCTGCTCCTGCAAAAGGAATTTATGAAATCCCCTCAGGGCGGAAAGAACCCGGGCCTGGCTGCGGGCGGAAAGCCCCCGCGAGCGCAGGGCTTTCAGGTAATTCAGGGATTGTTCGGGGGAGATCTTCTCCACCTCCAGGGTTCCTTTCTCCCGCAAGACGGCGCAGTAGCCCTGCAAGTCCCGGGCATAGGCTTCCAGGGTGTTGGGGCTCAGGCCTTTTTCCACGGCCAGATGGTGCAAAAAATGATCGATCCAGCGTTCAAGGTTCTCCGGCATGAAGCTCCGGTCTCCATTTTGCGTTTTATTCTAACACATTGGTTTCTTTTTTCAATTTCTTTCTCCCCCGGCCTAAAGGCAGAGAGCATAGCGCATGGCGTAATAAAACCCGACCCTATTCCAGGTTTTTGGGCTCTATGCTCTATGCTCTTCGCTCTTCGCATTCTTTTTTCAAGTCTCCATCGCTTCTTCCGATAGGTATGTTGGGGGCTTTTCCGACTCCCTCGCTTCAGGAAACAGCTTGACAAGAATGCCGATTTTTAATTAAATAATTCTGTCCTTCCTGCCGATAAGGAGTTGAAGAATGGATATCTCCGAACTCTTGCTATTCGTCCAAAAAGAGGGCGCCTCCGACCTGCATATCAGCGCCGGCGAGCAACCCATGGCCCGCATCTACGGCGAGATGCGCCGGATTGAAGTCCCTTCCCTGAGCAGGGAAGATGTCCATGTCATGCTCTACGACATCCTCAACGACCAGCAGCGTAAAAATTTCGAAGAGCATCATGAACTGGACTTCTCCATCGAGCTCAAAAACATCGCCCGCTTCCGGGTGAACGCCTTCCGCCAGTCCCGGGGAGAGGCGGTAGTCTTCCGCGTCATTCCGTCCAAAATCCTCACCCTGGAGGAACTGGGACTCCCCAAAGTCCTCCGGGAGGTCTGCAAGACCGAACGGGGGCTGGTCCTGGTGACCGGTCCCACGGGAAGCGGGAAATCCACCACCCTAGCTTCCATGATCGACGTGATCAACAACGTTTTGAAGGGGCACATCATTACCATCGAAGACCCCATCGAGTTCGTCCACGAGTCCAAGAGCTGCCTGATCAACCAGCGGGAGCTCGGGGCGCACACCCTGGCCTTTGCCAACGCTCTGCGCAGCGCTCTCCGCGAGGACCCGGACATCATCCTGGTGGGAGAAATGCGCGACCTGGAGACCATCTCTCTGGCCCTGACCGCTGCGGAGACCGGCCATCTGGTCTTCTCCACCCTGCACACCAGCGGCGCCCCCAAGACGGTGGACCGAATCATCGACGTCTTCCCGGCCGACCAGCAGGAGCAGATTCGGGCCCAGTTCGCCGAATCCGTCCAGGCCATCATCTCCCAGGTGCTGCTGAAGCGGCGGGACGGCCGGGGTCTGGTGCCGGCCCTGGAGATCATGATCGGCACCCCCGCGGTGCGCAACCTGATCCGGGAAAACAAGGTGGCGCAGCTTCCTTCCGCCATCCAGACGGGCCAGAAGTTCGGGATGATCAGCCTCGATCAGTCGCTGAAAGAGCTAGTTTCCCGGAGTATCGTGGAAAAAGAGCAGTGCCTCTATCTGGCTACGAACCCCAACGTCTTCAATTCCTGAGGTGATCGGGTATGAGCACCAATCTGCGCGAACTTCTGGAAGAGATGGTCCGGCAGGACGCCTCCGACCTCTATATCACCGTGGACAGCCCCCCCATGTACCGGGTCGAGGGAGTCACCTTTCCCATGGGAGAGAGGAGATATTCCCCCGAAGAAAGCGAAACCATGGCCATGTCCCTCATGAGTGAAACCCAGAAGCGGTACTTCAACCGCCGATGGGAGATGAACCTTTCCATCTCCTACCCCAACCTGGGGCGCTTCCGGGTCAATATCTTCCGGCAGCGGGGCTATTTCGGACTGGTCTTCCGCCATATCAAGATCCACATCCGCACCATCGACGACCTCGGGCTTCCCCAGATCTTCAAAGAGCTTGCCTTGGTCAAGCGGGGCCTGGTCCTGGTGGCCGGGCGGACGGGTTCGGGGAAATCCACCACCCTGGCGGCCATGATCGACTATCGCAACGCCAATGCCAGCGGCCATATCGTCACCGTCGAAGACCCCATCGAGTTCGTCCACAACCATAAAATGTCCATCATCACCCAGCGGGAAGTGGGCATCGACACCCACGGATACGCCAGCGCCCTGAAGCACACCCTACGCCAGGCCCCGGATGTGATCCTCATCGGAGAAATCCGCGACATTGAAACTATGGAGGCGGCCATCGACTATGCCGAAACCGGCCACCTATGTCTCTCCACCATCCACGCCAATAACGCCAACCAGGCCATCGAGCGAATCATGAACTTTTTCCCCTCCGAGAGGCACCGGCAGATCTACCTCCAGCTTTCCATGAACCTCAAATCCATTATCTCCCAGCGCCTGATCCCCAGCGTGGAGGGGGCCCGGGTGGCGGCGGTGGAGATCCTCCTGGACACGCCCCGGGTCAAGGACCTGATTCACAAGGGACAGGTCGATTTGATCAAAGAGGCCATGGTCCAGGCAGTGCCGGACGGGATGCAGACGTTCGACCTGTCCCTCTTCGACCTCTACAAACAAGGAATCTTGGACTTCGATACGGCCATCGGCTATGCCGACAGCGCCAACGACCTTCGCCTCCGGATCAAGATGGAAGAGGTGGCCGAGAAGCAGGAAGGGCAGGACCTTAACCTGCGGCTCATGCCGGATACCAGCCGGTCTCACCGCTATTGAGGGGTTTCCCCGGGTTTCTCAGGCCATATCAGCCGGGTATTCGAGTCATTCGGGCGACGAAGCGGCGGGAATTCTGCAGCATCCCTTCAAAGTCATCCTGCCCCAGGCCGGCCCCCAAAGCCACTTTCAGGGCTTTTTCCCGCGGGATCAAATCGTCGGGAGAGTGGCTGTCCGTATTCAACACCAGAGGGACCCCGAATTTCTGGGCCATCCGGGCCACATGCCCATTGGCCAGGCTATGCCCCTTCCGTGCGGATATCTCCAAGACCACCTTCTGTTTCCGGGCCAGGATGATTTCCTCCTCGCTAATCAACCCGGGATGGGCCAGGATGTCCACCCCGGCCTCGATGGCCTTCCGGTTGGTTCCCGGGGGCACGGGCTCAACCAGGGTCTCTCCATGAACCACCACCAGCCGGGCCCCGAGGGTGCGGGCTTTTTCCGCCAGGCCGCCGATCATCTCCGGTGGTACATGGGTGAGCTCAATCCCGGGGATGGCCCGGATCTTCCACCGGGCATTCAAATCCCCGCAGACCTGGACGAGCCGGGGGACGACCCAGTCGAGGTTGGAAGAATCGGCATGATCCGTGAGGGCCACGGCTTCGTAGCCGATCATCTCCGCCCGGCGGACCAGCTCCGAGGGCAAAAGCTCTCCATCGCTGAAGAGGGTGTGCGTATGCAGGTCGATCATGAATGCCTCCCTTTCTGGGATGCCCGAAGGCTCAAACGTTGCGCGTTGCTCTTTGCTGGTTGAAGAATTCGTTTTTAAGACGGCAATTGGGAACCCATAACGAGTACCGAGTAGCCAGTCACGAGCAACCCTTAACGAGCAACGAGTAACCAGTCACGAGCAACGAGTTCTTTAGATCAGTTCCCCCCTCAGGCTGTGGGCCAGGGCCTTTTGGATCCGCACCCTCACCAGAGACCCCGCGGCGACCGAAGCCCCGGGAAAATTGACGATGTGATTGACCCGGGTCCGTCCTGTTTTTTCCTCTCTCCGGGCTTTGCTCGAGCCCTCCACCAGAACTTCCGCTTCCCGGCCCTCCCAGGCTTTGTACCGGCGCTGGGTGATTCCGCGTTGCAGGGCCTGCAGTTCGGCCAGGCGCTCTTGCTTCGATTCCTCAGGGATTTTGCCGGCGAAGGTCGAGGCCCGGGTGCGGGGCCGGTCCGAATAGCGGAAAGAAAACATCTCCTCGAACTGGATTCTTTCGAGCATTTTCAGGGTTTCCCGGAAGTCTTCCTCCTCTTCCCCGGGGAATCCCACGATGATGTCCGTGGTGATGCTGATCTCCGGACAGGCGGCCCGCAGTCTTTGCACCTTTCCCGAGTATTCTTCCTTGGTGTATCCCCGGTTCATCCGCCCGAGGATGCGATTCGATCCCGACTGGAGAGGAAGGTGGATGTGCTCGCAGAGTTTGGAAAGACGCCCGAAAGCGCCGATCAGCCCCGGGGAAAGGTCCTTGGGATGGGAAGTGGTAAACCGGATCCGCTCTATCCCCGGGATCTTGTCGATGGATTCCAGAAGTCGCACAAAGTCTGGCTCCCCGGCGGTCCGCAGCCCGTAGGAGTTTACGTTCTGTCCCAGAAGGGTGACTTCTTTTACTCCTTTTTCCGAAAGCGTCCTGATTTCCTCCCGTATGTTCTGGCTCGGACGACTCACCTCCCGGCCCCGCACAAAGGGAACGACGCAGAAGGAACAGAAGTTATCACACCCCTGCATGATGGAGACAAAGGCCGTGGGGCCGCCCGGAGCCGGAAAAAGAGGGAGTCCCCCATAAGGGTCGATTCTCCCGTCTAAGGCGATGGCGCACGCCCGGTCCCCGGAGCTTTCCAGGTTGTCCAGGATCTCCGGAATCTTCTTGAGTTCCTTGGTCCCCAGCACAAAGTCCAGATAGGGGACCCGCGCCAGCAGACCCTCCCCTTCCTGCTGGGCCACGCAACCCGCCACGCCGATGAGGAGTCCGGGTTTCTTCCCTTTCAGGGCCCGGAACCGCCCCAGGGCGCTGTAAACTTTCTTCTCCGGCTTCTCCCGCACACTGCAGGTGTTGACCAGGATCAGATCGGCCCGGGCAGGGTCATCGACGGGGCGGTAATTCCGGGCGGTCAAGATTTGGGCTATGCGCTCGGAATCATAGACATTCATCTGGCAGCCGAAAGTCTGGATGAAAAATTTCTTGGGACCCATGGGCTTCCTCTCTTTTTATCACCCTTCCTACCCCCTGTCAATTCAAGGGCTATTTCTCCCATTCCACTCCGTCTTTCCCCATCAGTCCCCTTTTTTTATCAATTTCTTCTTCATTTTGGGAATCATAGAATTAAATTTTTTCCCAAAACTGCCGAAGAATATAAACAAAGGGCAAAAAAGGGAGGAGGTGTGCGCCTAGAAAGGCCTTCACCCCTCAAGGGAAGAACCGCGGGAGGTCCTGGGGAAGGAAAATCCATGCCGCCGGCCAAGAAGAAAATGGTCATTGATCAGGTAATCCAGCAGATCGAGCATCTGCCTACCCTCCCCCATGTGGTCATGAGGGTTCTTTCCATGGCCGAGTCACCCAAGATCAGCGCCATCGAACTGTCCAAGACCATGGACCAGACTCTGGCGGCGAAAGTCCTTAAAATGGCCAATTCCGCCTATTACGGGGGGCGGGAGAGGAACATCAACAGCATTCAGCACGCCATCATGATTGTGGGGTTTGAAGCGGTCAAGGAGATCATCCTGACCACCTCTTTCTTTCACACCTTCCACGACGCCCGGGATGTCCAGGCCCTGCAGCCCCTCTGGCAGCATTCCATGGAGTGCGCTCTCATTGGCAAGCGTTTGGCCTGGATGTACCGGTATGATTCCCTGGATGAGGCTTACCTTTCGGGGTTGACTCACGATATCGGCCGACTGGTCATCCAGCAGTATTTTTCCGATCAGTACTGGGAAATCGAGGAAAAAACAAAAGCGGGAAAGGATCTGGTCGAGGCCGAAAAAGAGGTTTTGGAAATGACCCATGCCGATATCGGCGGGAAAATCGCCGAGCGCTGGAGGTTTCCGGCCAATTTGGTCGATTCCATTGCCCATCACCACGATCGGGGCTGGACGGTCAACCCAGTCCTGGGAAAAATCCTTTATTATGCCGATCAATTTATCTTAGGACGACTGGTTTTTCCCAGCATGCTGGAGGCTTTCAGTCAGGAGGGCATGAATTATCCCGCCACCTGGGACGCTTCCGACCTGGCCTCTGTGGAACAAATCCTGCAGGAGGAGATGGGAAAAGCCCAGTCCATGTTCAGCCTGGCAACGGATAAAAGCCCGAAGACGAATTCATCCCCCTCAGCCTGAGGCTTTCTCCCCCGGCCATAAGACGTTTTTCCCCTAGTCCACTCTTTCTCCGACCGGATTCTAAGACCCCCGCATATTATTTCCCTTCCCTTTTTCACCTTTTTCCCGTCTACTTTAAATTTTCTTGTATTATCCAATAGTTATGAATATGAATGGTTAGTTTCCTGATCATTTGCATATTTTTATTGACATTTTTAAAATTATTTAATAAGTTAAGAAAACAAAAAGGCCGGTCCTCGGCCTGGCATTACCGCAACAAGACAATAATTTTTCATATTGATCGCTAATTGAGGCGTGTAGAATGGTTCATGCCATTTCTGCTAATTTCCCTTTTACCAGCGGAATAGATCTGGTTCTCTACCATCCCCTGCCGTTGGAAAAATACTTTCCCGTAGCCCCGGGAATCGAGGTGTCGATCGAGCCTTACGCCGATACCCGGAACGGGGAACGGAAACCGGATTCTCCGGTATACAACCGGCAGGGGAAATTGGCTACCGCCAAGAGGAAAGGCGATCTCGTCGATACGTATTTATAAGACCCGTTCTCTATTTTTTCCCGCCCTGCTCTGCTTCTCGATTCTCCCTGAATTTGAAAATTTTTTTTTCGCAGGCTCCCCTGCTTTTTCACGCCTCTCGGATCCGGTGAACGAATATCCCGAAACAAGGGTGATTGGCTCCGGCTCTGCCGCGCTGTAATCTCTATGGGGGAAGACGGAGTCCTTTACTCATTGGCCGACCGGAGAAGGCAATGGAGCAGGACATTGGCCCCTGCTTCGCAGTCTTCCCAGGCGGTGTTTTCCACTTCCACGTGGCTGCGCCCGCCCATGCTGGGGACAAATATCATCGCCGTGGGAGCAACCTGGTTCACGTATGCGGCGTCGTGTCCGGCTCCGCTCACCATGGAATGATCGGAGTAACCCAGTTGCCGGGCAGT
>JAPLIW010000922.1 GCA_026388915.1 Deltaproteobacteria bacterium | reverse complement strand
ATTGCCCATCGTCTGAAAATCCAGGTAATCACCCACGAACAAAACATGGGTTACGGCGCGAACCAGAAATCCTGCTATGGGGCGGCCCTGGAGCGGGGGGCCGATGTGATCATCATGGTCCATCCGGATTACCAGTATGCCCCGGAACTCGTTCCCGCCATGGGGTGGCTGATTGCCAGCGGTCTCTTCGATGTGGTCCTGGGTTCCCGAATCCTGGGGACGGGAGCCCTGGAGGGAGGGATGCCGCTGTACTAATATATGGCCAACCGCTTTCTCACTGCCTTCCAGAACCTCTTGATGGGCCATAAGCTGTCCGAATACCACACCGGTTACAGGGCCTTCTCCCGCAAAGTCCTGGAGACCCTGCCGTTGGAAGAAAATTCAAATGACTTCGTATTCGACAACCAGATGCTGGCCCAGGCCATCTATTTGGGGCTTCGCATCGGAGAAGTCACCTGCCCCACCCGTTACACCGCGGAATCTTCTTCCATCAATTTTGGGCGTTCCGTCCGTTACGGCCTGGGGGTTTTACGGACCTCTGTTCTTTTCCGACTGGATAAACTGGGGTGGCATCATTCTTGCATTTTTTCAGCCAATGGGCGAAGACTCATACCTACGCCGGAACGCAGCCGATAAAAAATGGAAGAGGGAAATTGCCCGACCTGTGGCCCCGGGGTCCGGGCTGAAAATTTTCTGCAGGCCCCTTCAGGAAAATTCCTGTTTTCCTATGTGCGCTGCTCCGCCTGCGGGCTGGTCTTCCTGAACCCGAGACCGCAAGCCGCGGAGATGCAGGGATTCTACGACGAAGACTACTACGGCGGAGAAGACCGGAAATTCCGCTCCGGGCTGGAGGTCCTGCGCCGCCTTTTTGCCCGGGCGAGGGCACGCCGGGCAGGCCGATATTTTCCTTCCTCCGGGAAGGTACTGGATGTGGGCTGCGGTCAGGGAACGTTTTTGCAGTTGATGCAGGGAAAAGGGTGGAAAGGGTACGGGACCGAGTTGTCTTCCCGGAGTGCGTCCCGGGCCCTTCAGGCGGGGGTCTCCGTTTCCGTGGGGGAAATCCGGGAAAACCAGTTTCCTCCGGATTTTTTTGATTTGATCACTTTCTGGCAGGTGCTGGAACATCTCCGCGATCCCTCCGCGGTTTTGCGGCGGATCCGTCCCCTGCTGAAGAGCGGAGGAATTGTAGCCATCTCTACCCCTAACGTGGAAAGCCTGCAGGCCAAGGTATTCGGGGGGGACTGGTTTCATTTGGATGCCCCTCGCCATCTTTTCCTCTTTTCCCCCCGAACTCTTGGAAAATTCATGGCCGCGCACGGGTTCCGGCTTCTGGCCCTCAGCCATTTTTCCTGGGAGCAGAACCCTTACGGCTGGCTGCAGAGTTTTTTGAACCGGGTGGGTTTTTCGAACAATTCCCTCTACACCCTGATCAAGGATGACCCCCCGAGCCTGAAGCGCCGATTCACCCTGGGAGTTCAAGGCAAAATCTATATCCTGTCCGCCGCTCTGCTGCCGATTTGCCTCCTCCTTTCGGGGGTCATGGGGGTTAGGCATCGGGGGGGAACCATCGAGGCCTATTTCCAGCTCAAATAAGCCTAGGATTGCAACCCGGGATTCATCCGGTTCCCCGAAGGCGAAGGAACGAAACAGGTTATGAAAAGAAATATCCTCTTTTCCCTTATCATTATCCTATTGACCCTTTTGGCCTATTCCAATTCTTTTGAGAATTCTTTTCAGTACGACGATGACCATGTCATCGAGAGAAATCCTTTTGTCAAGGACCCCAGCAGGATTCCCCAATTTTTTGTGGACCCCCAATTGGGAAGTGGAATTTACACCGAGACCAGCAGCTACCGCCCGCTGCTGATGGCTAGCTTCGCCTTCAATTACTTTTTGGGGGGAATGAATGTTTTCGGATACCACCTCCTCAATTTTTTTCTGCACCTTCTGTGTACCATCCTAGTTTATTTTGTGATCCTTTATATTTTCCGTTTCACCAATCCACCAGGAGAAGTTGACTCCCTCCGATATCCCCTGATGGCCCTATTCGCTGCTTTAGTTTTCGGCCTTCATCCCGTACAAACAGAGTCGGTGACTTACATTAACGGCCGAGCCTCTTCTTTGACCGGTCTATTCTTCCTGGCCTCTTTTCTTACCTATATGCAATACCGTCTAAACTGGAAGATTCGGTATTTGCTTCTTTCAACTTTCGCCTATGCGTGCGCTTTATTGGTGAAAGAGACCGGCATTACCTTATTTGCCATCCTACTTCTTTTTAATGTGATGTTTCCCCATGGGAACAATTTCAAAAACCGCTGTTTATCCCTTATCCCCCATTTCCTGCTTACCTTCCTCTATTTAATCATGCGGGTTTATTTTTTTGGTACCCTGCAATACGGTTCCCGACCGCTCCGGCCTTTGTACGACCACCTTCTCAGCCAATCCCGGGCCTGGGTTCACTATCTGGGGACTCTGGTGTTCCCTTTGAACTTGAACATCAATTATGACTTTCCCGT
>JAPLIW010000788.1 GCA_026388915.1 Deltaproteobacteria bacterium | reverse complement strand
GATGGAGATGGAAGAAAGGGCGATGAGGAGAAAACTTTTTTCCAGGATTTTTTCCTTGGACATTTTCCTACCGTCGGGCTTCTTTCTTCGGCTCGGGAATCGGATTCATGCTGATCAACCCTTCCTGGACGAGCAGTTTCTGCCCCGCCGGGCTCAGAATATGATCGAGGAAATCCTTGGCCAAACCCTGCGGGCGGGACTTAAAGACAAACAGGAAAGGACGGACGACTTGATACCTCTGGTGCTGGATATTATCGACGGTTGCTTCGATTCCGCCGATTTTTAGGGCCTTGACCCGGTCATTCACCAGTCCCAGGGAAATATAGCCGATGGCATTCCGGTCATCCGTCACCACCTGGCGGATGGCTCCGTTGGAATCCTGGACCAGCGCGCTCAGGCTGATTTCCCTTTTCCCCATGATCAATTTTTGAAATGCTTCGCGGGTGCCGGACCCTTCTTCCCGGGTCACCAGGGTGATGGGATGGTTTTTTCCCCCCCATTCAACCCAGCGGGTGATTTCCGCCGAAAATATTTTCCGGATCTGGTCCAGCGTTAAATCGTTCAGGGGATTCTCGCGATGGACGATCACCGCGATGGCGTCATAGATGATCGGTACCGCAATCAGATCTTTCTCGCTATCCATTAGATTCCGGGAGGACATTCCGATCTCGGCGGAGCCAGTCCGGACCGCCTGGATGCCCGCGCTGGACCCCCCTCCCTGAACGAAGATTTTCTCCCCGGGATGGCGACTCATGTACTCCTCGGCCAGGGCTTCGGCAAAAGGCTCTACGGAAGTAGACCCCACGACCGATACCCCCCCCTGTTGCCTCTGGCAACCGGAGAGGAGCGCCGGGAGGATCAAAAGACCCAGCCAATGAACCCACCGTGACCCTCTTCCCTTCCCCATCTCCTCACCCGTACCTTCCGGTGATATAGCTTTCCGTTCGCGCATCTGCGGGATTGGTGAAAACGTCTTGGGTAGCCCCGTATTCCAGGAGTTCTCCAAGAAGGAAAAAGCCCACCCAGTCGGAGGCCCGGGCAGCCTGCTGCATATTATGCGTGACGATGACGATGGTATAATCCTTCTTCAACTCTTGCATCAATTCTTCAATCCGCAGCGTCGCCTGGGGGTCCAGGGCGGAGCAAGGCTCGTCCATGAGGATCACTTCCGGCTGGATGGCCAGCACCCGGGCTATGCAAAGGCGCTGCTGCTGGCCGAGAGATAAGCCGGTGGCATCCTCCTGGAGGTGATCGGCCACTTCCTCCCAGAGCGCCGCTCCCTTAAGGCTCTTTTCAACGGTCTCTCCCAATTGGGATGGGCGGTGCGTCCACAAAACCTTGGGGCCGAAGGCCACGTTCTCGAAGATGGACTTGGGAAAAGGATTCGGCCGCTGGAAAACCATGCCCACCCGCTGCCGCAGGCTCACGGCGTTGACCTCCGGGGAATAGATATTCTGCCCGTCCAAAAGGATGGTCCCGTCCACCCGGGTGTGGGGAATGAGGTCGTTCATGCGGTTGAGCGTGCGCAGGAAGGTGGACTTCCCGCATCCGGAAGGCCCGATCAGGGAGGTGATCTGCCTTTCTTTGACCTCCAGATGGATATTCTTCAAGGCTTGAAAGGCCCCGTAATAAAAATTCAGGCCCTCCGCTTTCATTTTTGTCTGATAATCCTGCTGGCCCATGTGGATTAATAATATTACTTAAAAAGGGCATTTGATCAATAGCAATTTCCCGTTGCGGAGTTCAAAGAATTCGAATTCAGTGAAAACCTTCTGCCTTCTGAGTGGAATTCCGCATTTCTCAACCGAAACGCCCGGTCACGTAATCTTCGGTCCGTTTTTTGCCGGGATTGGTGAAGATCTTATCGGTGCGGTCCACTTCGATCAGCTCGCCCAGGTAGAAGAAACCGGTGTAATCGGAAACCCGGGCGGCCTGCTGCATGTTGTGGGTCACGATGATGATGGTGTAGTTCTTTTTCAATATTTGGATCAGTTCTTCAATTTTCTGGGTGGCGATGGGGTCCAGAGCCGAGGCCGGCTCGTCCATGAGGATGACCTCGGGTTCCACAGCCAGCGCCCGGGCGATGCACAGCCTCTGCTGCTGGCCCCCGGAGAGGGCCATGGCCGACTCCTGGAGACGGTCGGATACTTCATCCCACAGGGCCGCCCCCTTCAGGCTTTCTTCCACCCGTTCGGTGATTTGCGCCTTCGTATAGCCTCCCGAGATCCGCAGGCCGTAGGCCACGTTCTCAAAGATGGTCTTGGGGAAAGGGTTGGACTTCTGGAAGACCATTCCCACCCGTTTTCGAACCTGAACCGGGTCCACCTCGGGATGATAGATATTCTCTTCGTCCAGGAGAATTTCCCCCTCCACCCGGATTCCCTCGATGGTGTCGTTCATCCGGTTCAGACAACGAAGAAAAGTCGTTTTCCCGCAGCCCGATGGCCCGATCAGGGCGGTCACGCATTTCTCCGGAATTTCCAGGGAGATGTTTTTCAGGGCCGGGGTCTGGCCGTAGAAAAAATTCAATTCCCGGGTGGACATCTTGATCGTTTTTCCACTCATGACGGACGAATTCATCGGCTAACTCCTCATCCTCTGCCGATAGCGGTAGCGGAAGTAAATGGCGGAGGTGCTCAAAAGAAGGATCAGGCATAGAAGGACCAGAGCCGTTCCGTAGGCGATGGGCCGGACCTTGGCGATGTCATGGTGCTGGGTCGCCAGGATGTACAGATGGTACGGAAGGGCCATGAATTGATCGAAAAGGGATTTCGGAAGATGGGGGAGAAAAAAGGCGGCACCGGTAAAAAGGATCGGGGCGGTTTCCCCCGCCGCCCGGGCCAAACCCAGAATCACCCCGGTGAGCATGCTGGGAATGGC
>JAPLIW010000098.1 GCA_026388915.1 Deltaproteobacteria bacterium | reverse complement strand
GACACCCGAAACCCGTAATTCATATTCCGCATTCCGAGTTCCGTATTTTTCCGGCCTTTATTGAAATCCCTCCCCCCCTGTGCTACAGTAGAGCCTCATTTTTAAAAATCAGACGGGGAGGATCCCATGAGCAAAGTGGCCATCATTCTCATTCCCTTGGTGATCATCGGAGTGCTGGTAGTCGGAGCGTTTGGGATCTACAACGGGTTGGTCAGTTCCCAGGAGGAAGCGAAGGCCGCCTGGGCGCAGGTGGAGAACCAGTATCAGCGGAGGGCCGATCTGATTCCCAACCTGGTGGAAACGGTCAAGGGCTTTGCCCAGCAGGAGAAGAGCGTTTTAGAAGAGGTGACCCGCCTGCGGAGTCAGTGGGGAGAGGCGCGCCAGTCCGGGGATATCAACAAGAGCCTGCAAGCCGCGCAGGGGTTGGATGGAGCTCTGGGAAGATTGATGGTGGTGGTGGAAAGGTATCCCGAGCTCAAATCCAACCAGAATTTTATGAAGCTGCAGGATCAGCTGGAGGGGACGGAAAACCGGGTCAGCGTGGAGCGCAAACGGTTCAATGAGAGCGTCCTGAATTACAACAAGAAGATCCGCACCTTTCCGGGAGCCCTCTTTGCCGGCCTCTTCGGGTTCGAACGAATGCCTCTTTTCGAGGCGGAACAGGATGCCAAGAAAGCGCCGAAGGTAAAGTTTTAATCCAAATTCCCCATCCCCCCTTTTTAAAGGGGGGCCAGGGGGGATTTCTGCGCCCTGATGAGTTTCATCTTGACCCATCCGTCATCAAGGATAAATTTGAAAAGATTTTTTCTCCTGGTATTCGTCTTTGTTCTTCTCGGGGCTACCGCTCATTCCCTCGAAGTTCCGGATCGGCCCGAGGGCCGGGTCACCGATCGAACCGGCACGCTTACTCGGGACCAGATCAAAGCTCTGGACCAGAAAATGGCCGCCTTTGAGCGGGAAACGAGCAATCAGGTCGCCGTTCTATTGATCCCCTCCCTGGAAGGGGACAGCCTCGAAGATTATTCCATCCGTTTGGCGGAAAAATGGAAGATCGGCCAGCAAGGCAGAAACAACGGTGCCATCCTGCTCATTGTGAAGAACGACCGAAAACTCCGGATTGAAGTCGGCTACGGGTTGGAAGGTGCCCTTCCCGATGCCTTGAGCGGAACGATCATCCGCAACGAGATTGCCCCCCGCTTCAAAGCCGAGCAGTTTTACCAGGGAATCGATGCGGGGGTTAACGCCCTCATCGCCGCGACCAAGGGTGAATACAAGGCAGGCCCAAAAAAGAAGAGGAGCCAGATGGAGGCATGGATTCCTTTTCTGATTGTGGGTGCTTTCGTGTTTTTCTTTATCCTGGCAGCGTCCCAGACCCGCAGGAGGCATTACCATTCGGGGAGCTCCCGGGGATGGACCTCCGGGGGCGGGTTCTTCGGCGGAGGGCCTTTCCTGGGGGGTTCAGGGGGCTGGTCCTCGGGAGGGGACAGCTTTTCCGGAGGAGGGGGAAGCTTCGGCGGCGGCGGCGCCAGCGGAACCTGGTAAAGACTTTTCACCGCAGAGGACGGGGAGAACGCAGAGGAATTTTGGCTTAAAGACAAAGACCATTTATGGGACGCAGATGAACGCAGATTTTCAGGATTTCAAAAACTACCAATATTGGACACAGATGAACACAGATAAACACAGATTAGAATATAGGACCAAGACAAAGAATGATTATTAGATAGTAGGCGTTGGCGACCTTTGCTCCATTACCAGGTTTTCCTTTTATCTGTGTTCATCTGTGTCCCATTCAAAAATATGTTTTTTAAAAAACATCCTAAGAAATTTTTCAGCCCCGAAGAGCAGGAACGGATCGTGGAAGAGATCCGGAAGGCGGAGGACCGCACTTCCGGGGAGATCCGGGTTCACCTGGACTGCTTTTCCCGGGAAATCCCGCTGGAGAAGGCCAAGACGGTTTTCCATCGGCTCGGAATGACACGGACGAAGGCCCGCAACGGGGTCCTCATTTACCTGGCCACCGAAGACAGAAAATTCGTCATCCTGGGGGACGAGGGAATCCATCGGGTGGTTCCGGAGGATTACTGGGAAGACGTGAAAGGGAAAATACAAGAGCAATTCCAGGAAGGCAAGATTTGTGAAGGGATCTGCCTGGGGATCCGGGAGATCGGAGAAAAGCTGAAGACCTATTTCCCGGTGGAGAAGGATGACCGGAACGAGCTTCCCGATTCGATCAGCGAGGAAAAGTGAAATTGGCCTACGAACCGGTTGAGCGACATCGAAAGATCGAAAAGGTCGTCATCCAAGAGAGGGTCGGGGGAGACCTGAAGAAATATTACCGGTTTCGCCGCGACCACTGGTACGGCGGGGTCATCACCGCGGATTGCGCCGGATGCGGCCTCACCTGCAAATACTGCTGGGTGCGCAAGGAATCCATACTGGAAGGCCGGGAGGGAGGAGAATTCCTGAAGCCCGAGGAGGTTGCCCACCGAGTCCTGGAGCTCATGAGGGAAAAGAAGATCAACCAGGGGCGGATCAGCGGGGGAGAGCCGACCATCGGGCGGCGGCACCTCATCCAATTTCTCAACGTTCTGCAGCGCAGAAGAGTTCGATTCATCCTGGAGACCAACGGGATCCTGATCGGAGAGGATGAGTCTTATGCCCAAGACCTGGCCCTCTATCCTTTCCTCCATGTGCGGGTTTCTTTGAAAGGGTGCACCGAAAATGAATTTGCCCGTTTGACCGGAGCGGACCCCAGGGGTTTTCATCTGCAACTGAATGCCCTGCGGAACCTGAAAAAGGCCGGGGTGAGCGCCCACCCCTCGGTGATGCTTTCCTTCTCCGGACGGGAAGAAATCGACCGGCTTTATAGCACCATCTGGAAGATCGACCCGATCCTGCACAGCGAGATCGAAAAAGAAGAGGTCATCCTTTATCCCTATGTGGTGGAAAAGCTGAAACGGGCGGGCTTGGAGTACTACTCAGGGCATATACCGGAAAAGAAAGAGGGGAAAAGGCAAAACGGCAAAAAGACGGAGCTAGAGAGACCGAGGATCGAGGAACGAGGTTCGAGTCACGGGGGGAAAGCAAAAGAAAAAGATGAACGAACGAGCATCCAGGGAAAAGATCCAAAGATAAGGATTAAACGAGGGACGATTAGCCCTAAACCTGACGCCCAAAAAGTGCTGAGTGATGAGGAATGAGCGCTGAGTATTTAAGCTTTTGTTCTCAACACAGTTTTCTCTACTCCCTGCACCCTTTCTCCTGCTTTTCCTTACCGTCGTTCCCCTTTGCTTGGTCCCCTGGCTTTTTCCTCGAGCCTGTTTTCGGCAGTACCATCAATCCCTCCTCCGGATCCCCGATGGACATGGTTTTCCCTCTCAGGTAATCCCTGGCCACCAAGGCGCAGGTCAGGGCATCGAGTTCGTCTTTGGTGACCTCCGGCCTTTGCCAGTTTCCTTTCACCTTGAATCGAGCCAGGCCCCGCTTCAAACCCCCGGGGTCTTTTTGCCGCGGGATTCTCCAGATATCCTGGGCCGCGCCGGGATAGGTCTCGAACACCTTTATCCCCCTTCTTTCCAAGCTTTCTTTCAGGTTCAAGCCGCGGACGGTCAGCTGACGCATCGGCCCGAGGGTGATGGGAAAGAA
>JAPLIW010000907.1 GCA_026388915.1 Deltaproteobacteria bacterium | reverse complement strand
TCCCGCCAGGATAAAAAGCGCGAATCCCAAAAGGACGATTCTGCTCATTATTCTTTCCTTTCCTTCCGGATGGAGGAACTCCGCCGCGGGTTATGCTGAGGTCCGGGCTCCGCAGTATTTTACCCCTCTTCCTTCTTCCCTTTCAATGGTTCTCTTTTTCTTGGGGGCAGGCTGATGATTCATAAGAGCTTTCTCCTCCAGGGCCTTCTGGGATTTAGGCAAAAAACTCTTTCTCCTCTCTCTCGCGCGTCGGAGTTAGGCGCTTAGCGCCTCATTAATACCAACATGTTGGTAAGAACGAAATATTTACTTTGTGAGGCCGGTGTAAGGGCGGTTCGCGAACCGCCCCTACGGATGTTGGCTGCAGGGCCTCTTTTTCCGCGCCCAGCCGCGGAAAAAGCCTAGGCGCTTAGCAATAAAGTTGTTCCCGAAATGGTATCAAAAATGTAGGGGCAACCCTGCGTGGTTGCCCATCCCGCGGGCGGCCACATCGGGCCGCCCCTACAATATCCTGTTTGGTTCCGGCTATGCCGGGTTAGGGAGTTAAAAAGATTGCGTCGGTATTTATCCTGCCCGCAGAGGCGGGTATCCATGGAATTCCAATTCATAAAAATATCTAATCATTTAGAGGGGCTTTGTTTCCCCCAATTTCTCCCTGGATTCCCGTTTTCGCGGGAACGACGGCCGGTTACTCTCTTGGCGATGCGAACATTTTTTTATCCAAATCCGTTGAATTTTTCTGATGAGATGACGATATGAAGAATATGAAGATCGATAGCTCCATGGTGGTCCTCTCTTGCGATCATTGGTTGGAGAGCCAGCATACTCGAACCGAAAAGCTGGATGTGTGGGTGGACGCCCCCCATCTGGAGATGGCCGTGGATCGGGTAACCATTTCCAGGAAAGCCAAGGAAGCCTCGCTGACCGACCCATGCGGGTCGCTCCTGAAGAGCAGGGAGGACCCGCTGGAGGGGGACCCCAAGCTTCTCCTGATCCAGATGATCATCGAAAAACTGACCGGGCGAAAGATCAAACTCAGCAAAGCGAAACTCGACGCGGAGAGCCCGGATTTCCCCGAGCTTCCTCCCCGGGAGGCCCCGTCGAGTCAACCGGAAAAAGCGGGCTGGGGAGTTCGCTACGAGCTGCATGAAACCTACAGGGAAAAGGAAGAAACCGCCTTCTGTGCCGGAGGGATCGTCAAAACCGCGGACGGGAAGGAGATTCATTTTACCCTTGATTTGAAGATGAGCAGGGAGTTCGTCCAGTCCACGAATGTCCGATTCCTCGCCGGGGATGCCACCCTGGTGGATCCCCTGGTGATCAACTTCGGCGGTACCGCCGCCCAGTTGACCGACCAGACCTTCGCCTTCGACCTGAATGCCGACGGCCAGGACGAAGAGATCCCCTTCGTGGCCGGGGGCAGCGGAATCCTGGTTTTCGACCGGAATGGGGACGGAAAAGTCAATGACGGGACCGAGCTCTTCGGGCCGAGCACGGGAAACGCCTTTGCCGAGCTCTCCGGGTACGATGAAAACGGGGACCGCTGGATCGATGAAAGCGAAGCCATTTACCGGAACCTTTTCCTCTGGACCCGGGACGGGGAAGGGAATGACTTCCTCCAGGGTCTGAAGGATGCGGGCGTAGGAGCCCTGTATGTTTCTTCCGTCGATTCCCCCTTCGCCTTAAAAGACAGTCAGAATCAGCTCCGCGGCCAGATCGTACGAACCGGTGTCTTCCTGCGGGAGGATGGCGGGGCCGGCACCCTCCAGCAGTTGAACGTGGTGATCTGATCCTCCATCCTCTTTCCTCTTTCACTGCCGACAAGCGATAGAAGATGATCTTTGCTTGCCCACCTTCACTTTTTCGATTCTCTTTCCTGGGTAAAAGTAAACTTGTGGCCCTTGCTTTCGGGCCTGGCAACCCCTGAAATTCGATCTATCGTAGGCCTACTTGGCGAAAAGTGAAGGCGGGCAAGATGATCTTTGCCCTTGACGGCCCTCCAACCCTCCGATACGCTATTTCAATAGTTCTCTTTGAAATGAAGGTTATTCCGTTCATCTTCTATGCGTATCGGTATTGTTCGAACCGTCGAATCTCCCTGCCAGTGCGCCCCGTCGGTAATCAAGGGACTCGAAGCCCTCGGGCACGAGTTCGTTCTGGCCGACTCGGAAGAGGTTGAATTTCGGGCTTCGGAACTCGCCCGCGAATGCGATTTGGTCATCGACCACACGGATACCTTCCGGGGACGGGGCCTATTCCGGCCGCTGGTCCGGCTGCTCCTGGAAATGGAAGGAGCGCGGATTGTAGGCTCGGATTCGCTGGCCTGCTTTTTGGCCGATGATAAAATCGCGGCTAAAGCGCGCCTGGCCGAGGCCGGGATCACAACGCCTCCCGGGATTTTTTTCCGATCCAAGGAGGAAGAAATACCCTCCTGGCTCAAACCCCCCCTAATTTTAAAACCGGCCTTTGAACATTTGAGCCGTGGGCTCGGGGTGGCCCAGTCCGCGGAAGAAGCACGGACCATGGCTGCCGAACTTCTGGAACGGCTGCACCAGCCCCTTCTGGTGGAGAGGTATATCCCGGGAAGGGAGCTGGCTGTTTCCCTGCTGGAAGGGCCTAAAGGATTGGAGGTCCTGCCGCCCCTGGAGTGGTGCTTCGAGAGGACGGGTTCCGGTGTGCTCACGGAGGATTTCAAGCTGAAAGACGTGGTGGGAGAGAGGCGTGATGCCTGCCGGGCCGATCTTCTTCCGCGGATGGGCGATGAACTGGAAAGCCTTGCCCGGCGGGCCTTTCAGGCCCTTGGCCTTAGGGATTATGCGCGGTTCGATCTGCGGCTTTCTCCGGGGGGAACCTTCTTCTTCCTGGAAGCCAACACTACCCCCAGCCTGGAGCCC
>JAPLIW010000139.1 GCA_026388915.1 Deltaproteobacteria bacterium | reverse complement strand
AGGAAAAGGTGAGAACCGAGATCCGGGTGAAAATCGGGCGGCCTCTCTTTGCCGACGGGAAGACCGAAGCCCAGGAGTTTACCCAAGCCATCGTGGGGGAGATTGCCAGGTTGAGCGGAATAACTTAGGAAAGTTTCGGGTTTCGGGTTTCGGGTTTCGAGTTAAAAGCGAAAGAGATTCAAAGCCTAAAGAGCCAAACCCGAAACTCGAAACTCGGAGCCCGAAACCTTATAAAAAGGAGGCATCCATGGCTAATGACGCCATCAAGTGGGAAGTGAAGGATGGAGTGGGAACGGTAACCCTCAACCGTCCGGAGAAGCGCAATGCCATCAACGATGAGGTACTTCACGGGCTTTCCAAGGCTTTCTCCGAACTCAGCCTGAACCCGGAGGCACGGGTCATTTTACTCCAGGGGGCCGGACAAGCCTTTTCCGCCGGGATCGATTTCAACTTCCTGGCCCAGGTGGGGCGCGATGACGGGCGGGCGCCGGGGATCCGCCTGCGCGAAGAGATCGATTTGATCCATTCCATAATGAACCGCATCGAGCAGACCGAAAAGCCGGTGGTCGCCAAGATTCACGGTTTTTGCGGAGGGCTGGGCATGGAGCTGGCCCTGACCGCGGATTTCCGAATCGCGGCCGAGAGCGCCACCCTGGGGGTGCCGGAGATCATTCTGGGCCTGATCCCCGACTGCGGCGGAACGACCCGGCTGACCCGCATGGCCGGGCCGGTCTGGGCGAAAGAGCTGATCATGACCGGGGATATGTTCCCGGCCAAGAAGGTTTATGAGATGGGACTTCTGAATCAGGTGGTCCCCGATGCCCGGCTGGAAGAAAAGACCCGGGAGTTCGTGGACAAGTTATTGCAGCGGCCCCCCCTGGCCCTCGGCCTGGCCAAGAAGGCCATCGACTGGGGAGTGGGAATGGACAAAAACTCCCACATGGAGATCGAGGCCTACGTCCAGAGCCTCCTCATCACGGCCAAGGATTTTCCGCAGACCCTGCAGAAGGGCTTTGCGCAGTTATTAAAGAAAAAATGAAAAATTTATTCACCACAGAGGCACAGAGGACACAGAGAAAAAATACTGGAAAATTGGAATGATGGAAGATTGGAATATTGGGAAAACCAATTGTTTATCCACCATTCCAGTATTCCATTGTTCCATTATTCCATTTTTTTAACCTCTGTGACCTCTGGCCTCTGTGGTGAAATATGAAAATTGAATTTCCCTGCGGCGACATCACCCTGGAAGGCATGATTTCTGTTCCCGATGGACCGGGTCCCTTTCCGCTGGTGGTGGTGTGCCATCCCCATCCCCTCTACGGGGGCAGCATGCACAACAACGTGGTGGATGCGGTCTGCTCTTCCCTGGGAGAGAAAGAAATCGCCTGGCTGAAATTCAATTTCCGTGGGGTCGGGAGGAGCGGGGGAAAGTTTGGCGATGGAATCGGGGAAAAAGACGATGCCCGGGCGGCGATCTCCTTCGGTGAAGGCCAGGCCCGAATTGACCCCGGTAAAATAGGCCTGTCCGGCTACTCCTTCGGGAGCATAGTGGCCTTTCCGGTGGCCGTGGAGGATGGCAGGGTCAAGGCGGTTGGCGGCATCGCTCCCTTTGTCCAGCCCGAAAACCTCCTCAACCAGTACACCAGGCCGAAGCTCTTGGTCTGCGGGACCCAGGATGAATTTGTCAATTGCAAGGCTCTGGAAAAGGTGGTTCAAGAGATGCCCGAGCCCAAAGAAATCGCCCTCTACCCGGGGGTGGATCATTTCTGGAGCGGTGCTGAGGACGCGATGGCCGAAAGAGTCGCGCAGTTTTTCCGGAAATATCTTGTTGGGGTAAAATAGTTCAGATTTCGTAGGGGCATCACGCGTTTCGCGGGACAGCGTGCCCCTGCTGCGAATTGCCGGATCGCAAGCCGAAGCGCTGGAGGAAAAAATGGATTATCCCTGGACCGAATTTTTTCATCTGGGTCTTGTCGTCCAGGCTTTCTTTCCCAAAGCCAGAGAGCGGAAAGGCCCGGCTCTGGAGATAACCCGGAAGCTGGCCGCCGACCCCTTTTTCCATGCTCTGGAGATTTCCGGGGTGGAAGCCCCGGCCCTGCGAAAAGAACTGGCCCAAATCGTCCGGTCGAGCGGAAAAAGCCTTGTTTTCTCCGGCGGAGGCTACTGCCGAGCGGGCGGGCACAACCTCCATGACCTCGAGGAAAGCAAGAGAGCAAACGCCATCCACCATGTCAAGAAGATCATCGATGAAGCCCATGATTACGGGTGCCGGATTCTATACATCATGGGCTTCGAAGCCCCCGGGCCCCAAGACTGTGACCGGGCGCGGGAATCCTTTGCCCGCTCTCTGGCGGAGCTCAGTAGCTATGCCCGGGGGAAAAATCCGTCTGCCCCGCTTACCCTTTCGGTGGAAAACTTTTATCGCCTTACCGATACCCCCTTTCTGATCGGCCCCACGCTGGAATTTGCCGGTATGCTGAGGGATCTCCGCCGTCGACATCCCAACCTTGGACTGACCTTCGACACCAGCCACATCCTTCAGTTGAAAGAAGACCTTCCCTCAACCTTTTCCCGGGTTCAAGACGTGATCGCCCACATCCATCTGAGCAACTGCCTGATCAAGGATCGATCCTCTCCCTTCTATGGAGACAGACACCCGCCCTACGGCCTGCCGGGGAGTGAAATTGGCATTCCGGAGTTGGCCGGCTACTTCAGGACGCTCAAATCCCAGGGATATTTTTCTCGGGCCTTTCCTACGGGGAAGCCCGTCCTCAGCCTGGAAGTCATAACTCCCCCGGGGCGGACTCCCGAGGAAACGCTGGGGGAAGCGAAAGAAGCCTTTCAAAAATCCTGGGCGGAATTTGATAAAAATAGTTAACCCGAAACTCGAAACGCGAAACTCGAAACGTAACGCCCATGCAGAAGAGCGATTTCTCTAATTCCAGGCTGATTATGGTTGGAGGAAAGGGCGGGGTTGGGAAGACGACTTGCTCGGCCGCGCTGGCCTTCCATTTTGCCCGCTCGGGGGAGAAGACCCTGCTGATCTCCTCCGATCCCACGCCGTCCCTTTCCGATATCTTCGAAGCCGAGATCGGAAGCAGGGAAAAGCGGATTAAGGGAGTGGAGAACCTCTACGGCCTGGAGATCAGCTCCGAAGTCATCCTGCAACGCTGGAAGGAAAGGTTCGGGCCGGAAATCTACGAGGTCCTATCCGCTTTTTCCAACCTGGACTATGATTTCGTGGACTACATCGGGGGG
>JAPLIW010000790.1 GCA_026388915.1 Deltaproteobacteria bacterium | reverse complement strand
ACCGGGGGATATCCCATCCGCTCCGGATAGACCCCTCCCCGGGTGGCCTCGATGGTGCTGGTGCCGGAGGTGCAGGTGTCCAGCATCTCGCACCACCGCCCGCGGTGATCGTGGCCCCGGGGCGCGGCTCCGGTATGGGTATAGATGGCCCACTTTGCGGCCTCTCCCCCGGTTTTCTCGGAGGCTCTCTTGACTCCTTCGGCCAGGAGGCTTCCGATCCCCTGCCGGTGGGCAATCTGCTTCAGGAGCTCCTTGGCCGCTTCCGCGTTGCCCCATTTCAGGTCCAGGCCGCCCAGGTCCTTCTGGGTGAACACCCCTTTCTCGTAGCATTCCATGGCCCAGCCCACGGTCCAGCCGGCTTCGTTCAGGTCCATGCCCATATTGTCGTTGAACCAGTTGAGCATCACCGCCGCCCCCGCGTCGGCGTTGCCGATCACCGACCCCCAGGCGGCCAGGCCCTCGTACTCCGGTTCTTCCCCTTTGAACCCCTTATAAGGGCCTTCCGTGACTTCGCAGAGTTTGCAGTGCTTCAGCTGGCAGGCCCAGCACGGGTTGTCTTTCATCTTGAAATGGGTACGGATATACTGGCCATCCAGCTTTCCATGCTCCGGGAAGACTCCGGTCGTATAATTCTTTATCGGGAGCCAGCCTCCCAGGGCGGCCCCGGAGAAACCTCCCCCTGTTCCCCATTCGTAAATCCGCTTGGACCCTTTGGTCTTGGCGTCTTCGTGTAGTTCCCGGGTCAGTCTCTCCACCGCCGCCTTGTCCTTCACCGAAAACTCCGCCTTTCCCCGGGCCACGACAATAGCCTTCAGCCGTTTTGACCCCATGACCGCGCCCATGCCGTTGTGGGCCACCACATGGCCTCCATCTCCCGAGATCATGGCGAAACGGACCAGGTTCTCTCCCGCCGGGCCGATTGCCTGGACACTCCCCCGGAAGCCCAGTTTTAATTCCTTCCGCAGGATCTCTTCCGTCTCGAAAGTCCCCTTTCCCTGGATGTGGCGGGCGTCTCGGATCTCGGCGGTCCCGTCGTGGATGAAAAGGTAGACCAGATGAGAGGCGGCCCCCTGCACCGCCATTCCATCAAACCCGGCCGACTTCAGGTACGCACCGAAGAGGCCGTTGGCCTGCGAGCATCCCGCCATGTTGGTCATGGGACCTTTCGTAACCACCGAAAAAGTCCCGGTTCCGGAGATCCGGGTCGCCCCGAGAGGGCCCGAGAATATGAATATGCGATTCTTCGGGTCGTTCCACTCCACCCCCGGGGGAACCTCTTCATAAAGAAGTTTGGCTGCAATGCCGGTGCCGCCCACATATGTCTCTATCAGGTCATCCCTGAGTGGCTCCGCTTTGATCTGCCCCGCGCTGAGGTCAACCCGGAGTACCTTTTTCAAGTAGCCGCCTGCCGGTTTCATCCCTGAAATCCTCCTTTTCCATGGATAAATCTGTCTCTGTAACTGTCCAACCCAAATATATTATCCCAAAAATCGGGGAAAAGTCTAATGATTTGGAAGAAAGTCCAGCCGGTTGGGATTTTTTGAGGGACCCAAATTTGATGAACTCGTAAAAAGTCGCAATTCCATAGAATTCGTCATTCCGGCGAACCCCGGATCGGGTCCGGGGCAGGCGCCGGAATCCAGTTATTTCAAGATGTTCTGGACCCCGGCTTTCGCCGGGGTGACGCTCCAAGAGACTTTTTACGAGATCATCAAATTTGCTTCCATCTGCAAATTCTCTTTTCTCCTGAGAATTTGGCCTTGACAAGCTCCTTGAGATTTAATATAAGGTTTCGTGGATACATGGATACATGGATTCTTTGGCCAGGGATCCATGGAGCGCGTAAGTGTTTATTATGATTTGATTCTCTTTCTTCTTTACTCCCTCGGAGAAAATCCCTCATGTACGGGGAAGTTACCCCCAAGAATAGGCAAGGGAATATCCATTTTCTGGAGCCTCCCAATTCCATCTCCGACCAGATCTATGAACGGTTGAAGCAGCAAATCCTCCACGGGGAAATCGAGGCCGGAGAACGGCTGATGCAAAATCAGGTTGCCGAAAACCTGAGGGCCAGCCGCACGCCGGTCCGTGAGGCTTTCCGCCGGCTGGAACAGGACGGCCTCGTGGAAAGAGTCCCCCAGGGCGGAGTCCGGGTGACTCGTCTGGACATGGAGGCCATTCAAGAGGTCTTCGGCATCCGGAATGTCCTGGAGGCCTACGCCGTGGAACTGGCCTGCGGGCGGATCACGGCGGAGGAGATCGGGTCATTGAAACGGCTCGTGAGCCAGGCGGGGGACCTCCTGTCTTCCGGCGAGCTGGGCAGGGAAACGAAAATCAAACTCCTTTTTGAGTTGAATTCCCAATTCCACGATACCCTCTACCGGGCTTCCGGAAATTCTTACCTCATGGGCATGATCAACAGCCTGCGGTTTATCGTCGGCCGTTTGCGTTTCCTGGGATTACGAGCCGACAGTACCTGGTCCCGGGCGTGGGATGAACATGCTCAGTTGATCGGGCTCCTGGAAAAGAAAGACAAGGAATCAGCGGCTCGACTGCTGAAGACCCACTTGGTGAACGCCGTGTCAGACGTCCTGATGGGGATGAAACTGGTTGAAGTTCCGGGAACGCGGGAGAGCTCGGATTCAATCCCGAAGAATAACCCTATTTGCGGATAGGTCCTTAAGCGCCTGGCTGAGTTTGTGGCCCAAAGGGCGAAGGCCGCCATTCAGTGAAATGAAGGCCGGGGAAGATTTTCTGGGAATTCCCGGGACCATAAGAAAAAGGAGGGAGGAGGTTATGAAAACACGTCGTGGGGTATGGATTGCGGGAATCATGGCGCTGTCCGCTCTCTTCATTTTCCAAACCTACGGGGCGAGAGCAAACGCCCAGGCGATTCAGATGAGACTGGCCCATTACCTGGATGATAAGCATCCCATACATCTTGGCGCTCAGCAGTTTGTTGCCAAAGTGGATGAGCGCACCAAGGGACAAGTGAAAATCACTATCTATCCGTCCAACGCTCTGGGGTCTCCACCAGAGACGGTGGAGCAGGTAAAACTGGGTACTCTTGACATGTGCATCAATACCCAGGGTCAATTTGAATACCATGTCAAAGCTTGCGCCACGGCCCAGATCCCTTTCGTCTTCGATGATTACGACCATGCCCATCGAACCCTCGACGGACCCGCAATGAAATGGCTGGGCCCGCAGTTCGAGAAGGCCGGTTTTATTCATCTGGCTAACTGGGAATGGGGGTTCCGCAACATTACCAACAATAAAAAAGCCATCCTGAAACCCGAGGATGTAAAGGGGTTGAAAATCCGGGTTCCGCCCGAATTTCATCTCCAAACCCTTTTCGAATCTCTGGGAGCGGTGGTGACCAAGATCGCCTGGCCGGAACTCTACATGGCATTGGCCCAGAACGTGGTGGACGGACAGGAAAACCCTCTCAGCGCCATCTGGTACCAGAAATTCTACGAGGTGCAGAAACACGTGGCCCTCAGCCAGCATGCCTATGCCTGCGCCATGCCGGTTATGAGCACGAAGAGTTGGTCCAAGCTGAATTCCGATCAGAAGAACATCGTGAGGGAAGAAGCCAAAGCGGCCGGCAACTGGGTGCGCAAGACGCTCAACGATGAAGAAACCGACCTGATTGCTAAGTTCGAGAAAGCCGGCTTGAAGGTCACCCGTCCGGATATCAAGGCCTTCCGCGCGTCCATGGGTCCGGCCTACAAGAAGATCTTTGAGAGATACGGCGAAGACAATGTCAAGACATTCATGAAGTTCGTGGAAGAAGCAAGGAAAAAATAGAGCGTCACGCCGGTGGCGTGACTCAAGGAGCGGGGGGCAAGGCCCCCTTGAGG
>JAPLIW010000525.1 GCA_026388915.1 Deltaproteobacteria bacterium | reverse complement strand
AGATGGCCAAGAAGCTCACCAAGCGGGATGCCAAGGGGAATCTCACCCGGGCGGGTTTCGACCTCCGGCTCTCCGGGGGCGGGTTTGGGACCTCCCAGAAGTACTGGACCCAGGTCATGATCCCTTACGGGGCCCAGGTTCTGGAGAAGGTGGGGAACAAATATCGCGCCGGGTACGATAACGAAGCCGGGCGCAAGGCTCTCCAGTATTACATCGATGCCGTTTACAAGCACAGGGTGGACAGCCTGGACTTCAAGTCCGACGCCGAGGCCTTCGGCCTGGGCATTACCTCCATGTTCCAGCGGGAGTCCTGGGTCGTCGGCTACCTGGCCAAGAACGCCCCCAAGATCAACTACGGAGTCTTCATGATGCCCAAGGGCCCCGGGGGATGGGGCACAGTGGGCAATACCATGGGGCTCTCCATCTCCAAAGCGAGCAAATTCAAGAAAGAGGCCTTCGACTTTGCCATGTTCGCCATGAATGACGATATGTCCCGGGCCACTTTCGGGGACAGCGGCTGGCAGCCTTTCCGCAAGGGAGTGGACTACAGCGCACTTTACAAGACCCGGCCGCAGCTCAAGACCTTCATCGATGCCGCTCAGACCAAGGGCCACACGGTGTACGATTACGAGAACATCGCCCCCATCTTTGAAATCCACTCCCGCATGGCCGACCGGCTGATGGCCGCCTTCAAGCGCGCCGAGCTGATGGACAACCCCTCTGGGATCGCCAAGGTCCTCAAGGACGCGGCTGACGAGACCAACCGGATCCTGGACGAGAACGGACTGCTGGCGAAGTAATCGCCGGCATCATCAACCTTTCCTCCTTCGTTATCCTCTCCCCCCAGCGGGGGAGAGGTCCGAGGGGCGGGGCTGGGTGTCATGCTTCACAGGTTTTTTAAGGTTCCTGAGTGATCGAAGGAATCCCCCCTTTAAAAAAGGGAAGCTGTAAAAAAATTCAACCTGGGGAGGGAAAAGCCTCTCCCGTTGTCTAGGGGAGGGGCAAATTCACCCCGCCAAAATCGGCGGGAGATGCAGGGCCGCAATGCATTCCCTTGACTTCCGCCAGGCGACGCCGGCAACCTGGAGATAACTTGAGAAAAACAAAAGGATTCCCCCTTCGGCTCAGGCTGAGTCCAGTACCGCGCGGACAACGGAGAAACCAGCGCCTCTTTTGGCGGGGTGAATTTGCCCCTCCCCTTGACATGGTTGGGTCCCCCAATTTCCCCGTGCCTCGATTTTTTCACAGCTTCAGGGGGGTTGGGGGGGATTTCAGAGGGTAGTTTTCAAACCCATCGTCTTATACCCAGATCTTGCATTTTGATAACCCTGAGAAGAAGATGATGCAGACAGCGGGAAAGCGCAGCCGGGTGGCCGTGGGCGTGGGCGGCCGCCTGACGAGGAGCCAGATCGGGTTTCTGTGGGGCATCGTGATGCCCGTGATCGCCCTTTTCATCATCATCCGGGTGATCCCCATCCTGGTCGTGCTCCTCATGTCCTTCACCAACTTCAACCTGAACCGTCCCCTCACCCGGTTTCTCCCCTACCAGAATTTCACCCGCCTCATCGGCGACCCGAATTTCCTGACCGCCTTCATCAATTCCACGGAATTCGTGATCATCGCGGTTCCCCTGGAGATCATCCTGGGGTTAGCCTTTGCCATCTACCTCAACCGGAAGGTCCGGTTTGAGTCGATCTATGAAACCCTGTACTTTCTGCCGTACATCGTTCCCATGGTCCCATCGGCCATCATCTGGAAGTGGATCTACGCCCCGGGAACCTATGGCCTGGCCAATTACCTCCTGGACCAGATGGGTTTTGCCCGGGTGGGATGGATGAGCACGCCCCAGATCAGCCTGCTGGCGGTCATCGGGATTCATATCTGGAAGCAGCTGGGGTTTTTTGTCATCGTGTTCCTGGTGGGCCTCAAGAACATCCCCAGTGATTTTCGGGAGGCGGCGGTGGTGGACGGGGCCACCCCCTGGGAGATCACGCGGAAAGTGGATATCCCTCTCCTCAAGCCGGTCATTCTCTTCGGGGTGGTCATGGCCACGATCTGGGCATGGTCGGCCTTTACCGAAGTGTACATCATGTCCCAGGGAACGGACATTTCCACCGGGGCGGAGATCCAGGTCCTGGTGACCCGGATCTACGCCGAAGGATTCCTCTATTTCAACATGGGCTATGCTTCGGCTATCTCTTTTGTCCTGTTCATTGTTTCCTTGATCTTAGTGGCTTTACAGTTTCGGATAATCCGGGTGGAGTCGAACTAACGGGTAAATAAAATATGGTTGGGCAGCAAGCAGCAGCGAAAGGATGGAGGCGGGTCGGGCTTCATTTGTTTCTAGGGTTCACCAGTTTTTGCATGGTGGCGCCCTTCATCTGGGTGCTCCTTACCTCTTTTAAACGGTCTACCGATATCGTGACCGAGACTCCCCAGCTCCTGCCCCAGGTCTGGACCCTGGAGAATTATCTCAAGCTCCCCCAGGTGGCCCCCTTCGTACGGTTTTTCCTGAACAGCATCATCGTCTCGGGGGTATCCACCCTTTTTATCGCCGTGGGTTCCGCCGCCTGCGGCTATATCTTCGCCAAGTACCGTTTCCGGGGAAGGGACTTTCTTTTCTTCCTGGTCATCTCCACCATCCTCATCCCCCTGCAGACCTACATCGTTCCCCTCTATCTCCTCACCTGGAAGCTGGGCTGGATCAACTCCTACCAGGGCTTGATCTTCCCGCTGATCATCATGAGCTCCGGCATTTTCTTCCTCCGCCAGAACATCATGTCCATACCCGACGAGTTGATCGACGCCGCCCGGGTGGATGGGGCTTCGGAATGGAAGGTCTTTCGGAGCGTCATCCTCCCTTTGAGCGTCTCGCCCATCGCCGCCATTTCCATTGTGAACTGGGTCTACACCTGGAGTCTCTTCATCTGGCCGCTGATCGTGGCCAACTCCACGGAGATGTTCACCATGGAACTGGGGCTCATGTATTTCCAGAGGGAGTACGCCGTGGACTACGGCGGGATCATGGCGGCCTGCATCATCACCCTTTTGCCGGTATTGGCCATCTTCCTGATCTTCCGGACCCGAATCATCGAGGGCGTGGCATTTACGGGGATGAAGTACTGACCCCTGATCACCCCCCGCTTTTGATTTCGTAATCCTTGTCCACCGCCAGCTTTCTGTGCTCGGTGGGGTTCAGGCTGGACCCTCTCCTCCCGGAGTCTTCTCGGCGAAGGCTTCTTTTCTCAAAAACTGCCGCAGGGCGAGTTTAGCCCGACTTCGCGGATTCAACTCGCTGAACACGCGTTTTTATTTTTTTTCGTTAATGATT
>JAPLIW010000782.1 GCA_026388915.1 Deltaproteobacteria bacterium | reverse complement strand
CGGCTTTTGATCGACCAGGCCATTCAGGACGGGTCCTTCTTCCGCAATGATGCCTTCCTCTGGGCCATGAGGGGAGCCAAGAGAGAGGGGAAAAACCTCCCCACCTCATGGGAATTGTCTCTTTCTTCAGCTCCCACGGGTCGCTGGACCACCTCATGGCCCTGTTCAGGCTGGCCAAACAGGAATCCGTAGAAAACCTCTACCACCATGCCATGCTGGGCCGCCGGGGAGAGCGGAGAGAGAGCGGTGCCAGGTACCTGGAGACGATTGAAAAAGAGCTGGAAGATCTTCATCTGGGAAAAGTCGTCTCGGTCATCGGCCGCTACTGGTCCCTTGACCGGGAAGAGAACTGGGACCGGGTCGAGAAGACCTACCGGATGCTGGTGCAGGGGGAGGGGCAAAAAGTCAGCATCGGGCCCTGAGGGAGCAAGAAATCGCCGTGGGGGAAATAGGTTGACACAAGGGGAGCGCTTTCCTATAATTCTCCCACTCCCAAAGCGAGTTCGTCCCAAACTTCCATGGAAAAGGAGGAGTCAGAACATGAAGATCGTCCGCTTCTTGGTCGTCTTCAGCCTGGTTCTGGGGCTGGTGTTCGCCGCCACCGCCCAGGCTCAGCAGTTCAACTGGCAGCAGTTCAAGGGGACGCAAATGCGGGTCCTCCTGAACAAACATCCCTTCCAGGCGGCCATCGAACCCTCCCTGAAGGAGTTCGAGCAGAAGACCGGCATCAAGCTGATCACCGAAGTCTACCCCGAGGATCAGTTCCGCGCCAAGGTGCTGGTCGAGCTTACCTCCGGCGCCAGCAGCATCGACGTGTTCATGAGCATGCCGGCCCAGGAGGGACTCAAGTACATGCGGGCCGGGTGGCTCCAGCCCGTGGACGAGTTCCTGAAAAGCGCCTCTCTGACCGCGCCCGATTACAACTGGAACGACTTCCTGGACAAAACCCGGGACGCTATGACCATCGAGGGCAAGCTGGTGGGCCCGCCCATCCAGGTGGAGAACGCGGCCCTGATGTACCGGAAGGACGTCTTTACAAAATACAATGTGAAGGTGCCCACCACCCTGGAGGAGCTCGAAGCCGCAGCCAAGGCGCTGAACGGCAAGGCTATGACCGACGACGGACAGCCGGGGTTCGGGATAACCATGCGCGGAAAGAGGGCCGCTGCCACTTCGATGTTCGCGGGGATGCTCCACGCCATGGGCTCCACCTGGCTCACCCCGAAGCGGGAGCCGGCCTTCAACAGTGAGGAGGGGATCAAGGCGTTCGATATGTGGGGGCGGCTGCTTCGCCTGTACGGACCGCCCGGCTCGGAGAACAACCACTGGTACGAGGCGTCCTCGATCTTCTCCCAGGGCAAAGCCGCCATGTACCTGGATGCCAACTCCCTCTTCCCGGTAATTGAGGACCCACAGAAATCCAAGGTGCTCGGCAAGGTGGGTTATGCTTTGTACCCGCGCGGCCCGAAAGGCCAGTATGGATCCACCGTGGCGGTCTGGGGCCTGGCCATGCCCAAGAGCAGCAAGAACCAAAAAGCTGCCTGGCTGTTCATGCAATGGGCTACCGCCAAAGAACAGGTCCTGAAGGTCCAAAGCGAGAAAGGCATCTTAGGCTGCCGCGAGTCGGTCTGGAAGGAGGCGAAGGGCAAAGCAAAAGTCCCGCCCGATCTGGCCGACTCGCTGATGCTGGGCTCCAAGATGGGAACTCCCTTCTGGAACCCGCCGGTCGTGGCTGTGGCGGAGGTGCGGGACGCCGTCGGGGCCGCCATCGTGACCTCGATCCAGGGCGGCGACGTGCGGGCCGCGGTAAACAAGGCCGCGGCGGATGTCAAGCGGATCATGGCGGAGACGGAAAAGAAGTAGGCGGAACATTTATCCAGGAAGGCTGGGGAGGAGGTCCGCAGGGACCTCCTCTTTTATCCCGAAATCATGATCAACGAGATTCAAACCGCACCAGGGCCGGCCTCGGTGGGCGAGGAAAAGCCCGCTTCGTGGTGGTCACACCTGGCGGAAAAGCACCCCGTACTGCTCTTCACCCTCCCCGCCGGAATCGTCGTTTTCGTCCTGATGGTCTTCCCGGTCTTTTACACGGTCTACATGAGCCTCCACTCCTGGTATGCCAGCAGCGTGACGGCGCCGGAGTTCATCGGAGTCCAGAACTTCGTGCGGGCCTTCACCCAGGACGAACGGTTTCGGAATGCCCTCGTCCTCACCATCTACTTCACCGTCCTGGCCACGGCCATGCAGCTGGTCCTCGGCGTGGCGCTGGCCCTTCTGCTCAATCGACCCTTCCGCGGCAAGGGCCTCTTCCGGTCGATCTTCCTCCTCCCCATGGTGGCCACCCCCGTGGCCATCGCCCTGGTGTGGATGATGATGTACAATCCCACGCTCGGGGTCATGAATTACCTGACAAGCCTGGTGGGACTGGGTCCCTACAAGTGGGTGAGCGACGCCCGCATCGTGATCCCCGCCCTGGCCGTGGTAGACACCTGGGAGTGGACGCCGCTGATCACCCTGATCACCCTGGCGGGCCTGGCGACGCTCCCCCTGGAACCGTATGAATCGGCGCTCATCGACGGGGCGACCCCCGCGCAGATGTTCTGGCGCATCACGCTCCCGCTCCTTCGCCCCACGATCATGGTGGCGCTGCTCTTTCGCTCGATCGACTGCCTGAAGACCTTCGACATCATCTACGTCATGACCGCGGGAGGGCCCGGGTTCGCCTCGGAGACTCTGAATGTGTACACCTTCCAGGTGGGTTTGTTCTATTTCCATATCGGGTACGCCAGCTCGCTCCT
>JAPLIW010000762.1 GCA_026388915.1 Deltaproteobacteria bacterium | reverse complement strand
GCCGCCGAGATCATGGGGATCAACATCTTTCGCTATAAGGTTCTGGCCTTTGGCCTTTCTTCCATCTTTGCCGGTGTGGGGGGCTCGCTGATGGTTCATTACCTGGGGGTGGCCCAGTATGAACACTTCACCCTGCTGAATTCGATCTGGTACTTGGGGATGCTGATCGTGGGCGGCATGGGGAGCGCCATCGGGGTCATCTTCGGCGTCATCTTTATAAAACTCTTGACCGAGCTCACCATGCTCAGTACCCCGGCTCTGGTCAACGCCTTCCCGGCGATCGCCGACACGGTGGCGGCGGCCATCGGGCCCATCACCTTCGGCACAGTGATCATCCTCTTCCTCATCTTCGAACCCCGGGGCCTGGCCCACAGCTGGGCAACGCTCAAGGCTTCCATGCGCATATGGCCCTTCCCTTACTAATAGGGGGAGGAGAAACGAAAGGAGGGAAAACGAATGAAGGCGAAAAAAAAGGAGAACAGAGGGGGGAAAGTCCTGGGGATCCTGCTCGTATTTTTCTTTTTGCTGGGGATCCTTTGGGTGAGTCCTTCCCTGGCCCAGGCGCCTACCAAGGTGCGGATTTTTTTCCTGGGAAACATGACCGGGTCTTATGCGGCCACCGAGACACCGGCTTTCCACGGCTGGGTGACCACCTGGAAGTGGCTGAATAAGAACAAATACATCCCGGGGGTGGAGGTCGTTGCCGACTGGGGCGATGCAGGCTCCGACGCTTTCCACGGCTGGGTGACCACCTGGAAGTGGCTGAATAAGAATCAATACATCCCCGGGGTGGAGGTCGTTGCCGACTGGGGCGATTCGGGCTCCGACGTCTCCAAAGCCATGAGCCTGTATAAAACGGCCATGTCCGGGGGTACCAAACCCGTCTGCTTCCAATCGATGAACTCGGCGCAGGAGATCGCCCTCCGCCCCTGGTTCGAAAGAGACCAGATTCCAGACGTCACCCCGGGCGGAGCCCCGGGAACGCTCTGGCCGCCGAGCTACATCTTCAGCTACATCGCGCCCTACGTGAACCAGGTCGGGGCTTTTGTGGATTACGCCAAAAAAAGCTGGAAGAAGGACCGCAAACCGAAATTCGGCTTCCTCACCTGGGATAACGCCTTCGGGCGCTGCATTGTCACCGACGATGTCATCAACTATATCAAGTCCCAGGGGTTTGAATACGTGGGGGCGGAATTTTTCCCGGGAGCGGTAACCGAGGTGACCACCCAGCTCCTCGCCCTGAAGAACCGGGGAGCGGATTTCGTTTACACCAACACCCTTTCAGCCCAGTATGCGGTTGTCCTGCGAGACTTTGCCAGCCTGGGATTAAAGATGAGTGAGATGCAGATGGGCGCTTGCGTGTGGGTGGATCCCCGCCGGACCGCCGATATTGCCGGGGAGGCGGCCGAAGGATTTCTCCAGATGCAGAACTTCGAGCCCCCTTCCGTATGGTCGAAGATGCCCCGGGTCATGAATGCCTTCAAGTTCGGCAATCATCCCGAATCGGAGTTTACTTCGGAGTGGATGAGCTGCTGGATCCAGGCCCATGTTACCGCGGAGGCGATCAAGATTGCGGCCAAAGAGGTGGGGGCCAAGAACATCACCGGGAAGGCGATCTATGATGCCCTGCAAAAGGTGAACACCAATTGTGAGGGTGTGGCCAAGATCCAGTATTCCAAGGACATCCACTGGGGCCAGACCCTGAAGATCTTCCGGGTCACCACCAAGAAGGTGGGAAAAACAAAATTCGATTCGGTCTATGCCGAGGCGGCAAGCGATTGGTTTGCTCCTCCCAATCTGATGAAATAGCGGGAACGATCCAAATCGGGAGACCCACCGGGTTGTACAAGGTGGCCTCCGGTCGGGTGCCGGGCCCGGGGGCAAGGCGCTTTTGCCCCCTCCCCACCCTTCCCCCTCACCCTCCCCTCTCCCGCGAGGGGAGAGGGTGAACATTTTGAAATTAAAAAGAAATTCCCTCCCCCTTGAGGGGGGAGGGCGAGGGTGGAGGTGAATTATGGGAATTTTTCACACCTTCGGGGAGGGGAAGGGTGTGGAGGCAACCAAAATCAGGTTATCTTTCTGGAAGAGCTTTACTCAGGGTCACGGGTGATCCCAGAAATCCCCCCTTCGCCCCCCTTTTCTAAACTGATCGTGCCCCATAAGGCAGTGGCTGGACACCGGGGGTATGGAAATCTATAGTCGTGACAGTAAGTTATCCCCTCCCTCTTGGATGGGGGAGGGAAGGGTGGGGGTGATAAATTAGACATCTTTCACCCTCCCCTTAATCCCCTCCCGTCAAGGGAGGGGAGAGTAAGCAGTTGAAAACTAAGTAAATTTTTGCCGCCCCATTCTATGAGAATGTAAGGCCCTATTATCGTACCCCCGGTGTCCAGCAAAAAGATATGGGACATGCTCAGTTT
>JAPLIW010000564.1 GCA_026388915.1 Deltaproteobacteria bacterium | reverse complement strand
TGGTGGGGAAAACCTCCGAGATTCCCAAAAGGATGGATACCCTCCCAATGCAAAACAAATGCCCCGCTCCTTTTTCCCGACCTGAAGCCCAAGAATTTTCATACCTTAACGCCTCTGGAGGGCGAACGGCGGGCCATTTTGAGGTGAGATGAAAAGCTTGGGGGAAAAATCATTATCCTTGACATCCGAAAAGGCGTGCTCCATACTTTTCCTAAAGGAGAAGAAAAGGGGCTGGGTTGTACAAAGTTAACGGTTCGAAAAACGCTAAGAAAGAATTTTAAGTGAAACGTCGACGCAATCTGGGTATTTTCCTCCTGGTCATATCCTTCCTCATTCCTTGGAATGTGGCCTACCTTTATTATGACTACTATACGGAAGCTGATTTACTGGTACGGAAACATCTTTCTGGAGGAGAAGAAGATGGTATCCTGAGTTTGTTCAAGGAAAACTCCCGGGTTCTCGTACCGCCGGGGCAGCACATCCAGCAGCCGGTGATTTCTTTTTTGCAGGTGATGTTGTACCAGCCCAATCCGTTCCTTCCCGCAGACCCCAAGCATCCTGTCCTTCGTTGTTGAGACAATTTCCTCCCCTCGCCCATCTGAAATCCTTTTGACCCGCAAATTTTAATTTTTCTACAAAATAGCCTGGGTTAGCCTCGTTGGCCATTTTCCCATGACTAGGGTCTTTGGAATTTCATTATTCGCCGGTTCATGCCCCCAGGGCGGGGTCTTTTCGAATTCTAAGGAGGTTGTTTCCATCAATTTCGACCCCCTTCGCTGAAATTCTTCCCAGGGAAGGGGGTTGCCTTTCCAAATTCCTTATCGGAATCCAAGAGGAGGATTCTTCATGTCCTCGATGATGTTTTCCGTGAAACCAAAAACCGCGCACCCCGAAATTTGGCAGGCCCAGATCCCAAAAAAGTGGGAGAAGTGGGTAAAAGGGACGATCGTTGCTGCCGCCGGGCTGCTGCTGGCGGCGGCTGTTTGGACCGGGGTCATCCCGAAAATCTTTCGGGTGATTCCCAATGTCCCGCTGGGAAATCTATGGTACTGGTCATTGGCTATTTACGGAATGATTCACTACGCGGCCATGATTTGGAGAATATGTCTCTGGCTGAGTTACCGCCCGATGCCCCCGATTAACGAATCGGAATTACCGGCGGTTTCGGTCATCATCCCCGCATACAACGAAGGCTCGCTGGTGGCCAAATCCATCGACTCCGTGACCCACAGCGATTATCCGCGGCACAAGCTCCAGGTCATTGCCGTGGACGACGGAAGTTCGGACGACACCTGGGAGCACATTCGTGTGGCCGCCTCCGAAGCTCCGATCAAGGTGATTACCCTGCGCCAGCCGTTCAACAAAGGTAAGCGCCATGCGCTGTTCGCGGGTTTCCAAAGGGCAACCGGGGAAGTCTGGGTCACGGTCGATTCCGACAGTGTTATCGAGCCGGATGCGCTGCGGAACGGAGTCGTCCCCCTCGTCCGGGATAAACGGATCGGCCTGGTGGCCGGGAACGTAAGGGTCCTGAACCGAAACGACAGTGTGTTCACCCGTTTCTTGAAAGTATCCTTCATTCTTTCTTTCACCTTCTCCCGCGCCTATCAGACCCAAATTCGCGGCCTCTTGACGACTCCCGGGGCTCTTTCCATATACCGGGCTTCGGCGGTGAAACCCGTCTTGGAAAAATGGATGAGTCAGACCTTCCTGGGAGTCCCCTGCCTTACGGGAGAGGACCGGTCCATGACCAACCTGATTTGCGCGCAGGGGTATCACTCTTTCTTTCAATCGACGGCCGTGGTCTGGGCCAAGATGCCCACCACTTATCAGGGAATGGCAAAAATGTTCTTGCGTTGGGGGCGGAGCAATATTCGGGAGACCTGGGTACTCCTGTTCTATCTTTTTAAACCTTTCCGGTCCGAGTACCTCTGGGGTTTCCGGATCAACTCCGTTCTCATTGCCTCCACCTTGGTCATCCCTTATTTTTTGATCGTGCACAGCTATTACCTGCTTTTAACGAATCCATTTTGGCTCTTCCGGTACATGATCATGATCGCCATTATGAGCGTGCCCATGGCCGCTATTTACTACCGCAATGAAAGGGACTCGGACCTCGCCTGGGTGCTGGCTTACGAATTCTTCTGGATTTTTGCCTGCCAGTGGATTATGCCTTACGCCTTCTTGACTTGCCGGCGTCAGGGGGCCTGGATCACGCGGGGAGAGTCGAAGAAAGTCGCTCCGGTCAAACGCCCGGTGTATGCTTTCAACCCTAAAGAGTCCACTTAGATACCGTGGATGTAAAGCCCGTTCGCGGGAAATCGAAGGAGGGCCGGCTGGTCATGGTACTTTAGGAACTTTTGAAAGGGATCAAGATCCTGATCGAGGCTATACGGTGGCTCTGTCATAAGACGGATGGCTCCAGTCATTGCCCCGGCAGAGGATCCCCATAAATCTTTGCCGATCCAAAACCACTGAAATTCGTAAGGATCTTAAAGAAAAGAGCATTTTCTTTGCCAAATTTATTCCCCCATATCGCTACCGGACAAGAAATCTTTCAGCCACCCTCTGGAAGGGTACCCGATTATTTTTTGATCTTGGGTTCGAGTATCGTCTCCTTCTTATTTGCTTCCTTACTGGTAAGCTCCATTGGTTTTTTATTCCGGATCCCGATCACTTCCGGCCATTTTTGGGGGGCCGTAGGGATCACCTTGCTATATGTCATTTTATCCTGGTCCCTCCACCCGGGCCAGCCCAAGTTTTTCCAGATTTCAATGAGTGTCATTTTGTTGGTGTCTTCCTTCTATGTCTGTCTCATGATCAGCAGAAATTTTTTTGATCTTTCCTACGATGGTCAGGGTTATCACCAGGAAGCGCTTATTCAGCTCAACCGGGGATGGAACCCCTTTTATGAGCAATTAAACAGCCTGCAATCCAACAACATGCACCGCTGGCTGAATCATTATTCAAAGGGAGTATGGTTTTATGCCGCGATGATATTCAAGGTCACGAAAGATATTGAATCCGGCAAGCTTTTTCACTTTTGGCTGATGCTCGCCGCTCTATTCATGACCCTGTCTTTTCTCCTGCGATTCGAAACGCTATCCCGGTCTTTGGCCGTCCTCATCAGCTTACTCGTGGCTTTCAATCCGGTATCGACCTATCAATCCCTTAGCTATTACCTGGACGGCCAGCTCATGTCGCTGATGATCATCCTCTTCGTGGTCCTGGGATTCATCTATCGGGAATCAAAATGGATCCATTATTGGTTCCTATTGATGGTAATTCCGGTCCTGGTAAATGTTAAGCTGACCGCCGGCATCTACTCGGGACTGATCCTGTTTGGCTTCATGGGAATGCTTTGGGTGAAGTCGAAATTCGAGCAATTTCGCAAGACCCTGATTTACACTCTTATCGCCTTTTTGTTCGGTTTCATCCTCTTCGGATTTAACCCCTACATCACCAATACGCTCCAAATGGGAAACCCTTTCTATCCCGCCCTGGGGACGGACCGTTCGGATTATACTTATCCCCAGTTCCCGGCCAATTTCATCGGCAAAAATTCTGTTTATTTGCTTTTTTATTCTATTTTTTCCAAGTCCGACAACGTTCGCGGACTCGAAAAAAGGGCTTATTTAAAGATTCCTTTTACTGTTTCCAAAGATGAGCTGGGAGCTTTTATCGACACGAATGCCAAGCAAGGAGGGTTCGGCCCTTTGTTTGGCGGGGGGCTATTGCTATCCTTCTTGATCATCATAGGATCCTTACGCAGTCTTTATTCAACCCCCCATAAGACCGGACCCGAAAAAAGCGACCTTGGGGGAGAAGCAATGGCTGCCAAGCGGGCATTCTCGCCCAATATCTATTTAGGTCTTTTCTGTTTGGCTTTGATTTTAGCCACCTGCTTGATCAATCCGGCCTCCTCCCTTGCCAGGTTTGTCCCCCAAATGTGGCTTTTTCCGATCATCGCCGTTTTACTGGGATACAGCCTGAGGGACAAGCTCTTTCGAATCCTAGGACACCTGGTCCTCATCGTTCTGATCATGAATAATATATTGATCGGGTACACCTATTATTCATATAATCTTAAAATCACAAGGGTTTATAACCAGCGACTGGAGAATTTGGCGGCCCTCAGCCAGGACAAGCCGATCCAATTTTATTTTGGGCATTTCCTTTCGAGCAGTATCCTCCGCTTTGATCGGTTTGGAATTGTTTATTCAATTGCGGGGAAAAAGGAAGAATGCTCTAATGGACAAAGAATCCTTCCGAGCAGCATTATTATGAGATGTGAGCCAAAATAGATGATACGCTTGCCAGAAGGCAGCGATTTGCGGTATAAATTCGGCGGGTTGCGATTCTGCTGACAAAGGGAGACGGAGAAGGAAAATTAGAAAAAAACGAGTTTTGACAATCCCTGCCGATGTATTTACGCGAATCCTGATTTCAAATTGGATATCCCCAAGGAAAAGGCACGGTC
>JAPLIW010000363.1 GCA_026388915.1 Deltaproteobacteria bacterium | reverse complement strand
GGGGCGAGGTCGGGTTTCCGTATCCCCATATCGGACGATATCAATATCCCCCGGAACAGGTCGGTGAGCCCCCATTTGGCAAGAAGGGTGCGCGCCCAGTTGCCGACATAATTGGAAAGCAAGCCCAGCGTGTACCTGCCTCCGAGCTTTGCCAGGGTATGGACAACATCGGTTTCGAGGGGAACGATGGATGAAAGCCAGCGATTCTCCTCTTCCCGGGAATAAGCGGGAGTCAGGCCGAAAGAAGCCCGCAGCTCCTTCCAAAACTGCTCGACGGGAATCTGTCCCAGGGACGCTTTCAAGTAAAGGGGACGCCAGCGGGCATAGGCTTCCGCCGGGCTCAGGGGCTGGCCCCAGAATTTCCCCAGCGAACGCGCGGCGGCGTTGATGTCCGATGCAATCACTCCGTTGAAGTCCAGAACGATCGTGGTAATTTCCGGCGGCAATTTCATCGAACCCTCCAGCTCCCTTGTCCCTGCTGCCTAGTCATCGACCTCCGGCAGAACCGGAGGCCTGAAAAACCGTGAACCGCTCGAAGCGGATGATAAACGGGGGCCACCAAATTCGGAATTCGGAGTGTGGAATTCGGAATTCTTTCCTTCTTTTTTGCTATTCCGCATTCCGCATTCTACATTCCGCATTTATACGGCCCTCATAATGCAAGGGGCAGGCACTGAGGCCTGCCCCTGCATTCCGAAGGTTAGAAGCACTGGCTAATAACTCGGCTCACGTTCAAAGACCGCGGCCGCGCCCATGCCGAAGCCGATGCACATGGAGACCACGCCGTAACGGGAGTTGCGGCGCTTCATCTCATGCACCAGGGTGGTGGTCAGGCGGGCGCCGCTGTTGCCCAAGGCATGGCCTAGGGCGATGGCCCCGCCGTTCACGTTCACCTTATCCATGTTCAGGCCCAGTTTGCGGCAGCAGTAGAGGGCCTGGGAGGCGAAGGCCTCGTTTAGCTCAAAGAGATCGATCTGGTCCAGGGTCACCCCGGCCAGTTTGAGGGCCTTGGGAATGGCCTCCACCGGCCCGATGCCCATGAGCTCCGGGGGAACGCCGGCCACGGCAAAGGAGCGGAAGGTGGCCATGGGCTTCACCCCCAGGGCTTTGGCTTTCTCCTTGGACAGGATCACCGTCGCCGCGGCCCCGTCGTTCAGGGGAGAAGCGTTTCCCGGAGTGACCGAGCCGGTAACGGAGAAAGCCGGCCGCAGCTTGGCCAGAGCCTCCAGGGTGGAGTCTCCCCGCACCCCCTCATCGGTGTCGAAGACGAATTCCCGGAACTTGACCTGGCCGTCCTCGGTGACTTCCTGGGTCTTCACCTTGATGGGCAGGATTTCATCCTTGAACCGGCCGGCCTTGATCGCCGCCGCCGCCTTCTGGTGGCTCTTCAGGGCAAAGGCGTCCTGGTCTTCCCGGCTGATCCCGAACTTCACGGCCACGTTTTCCGCCGTGACCCCCATGGCCGTGTATCCTTGCGGGTAGGCCTCGAACAGCTTAAGGTTGGGAACGGTTTTGTTCCCGCCCATGGGGACCATGGACATGGACTCCACTCCCCCGCCGACGATAACCTCGGCGAATCCGCACATGATGTGCTCGGCGCCGATGGCGATGGCCTGCAGCCCGGAGGAGCAGAAGCGGTTGACCGTCTGGCCGGGGACGGTGTAGGGAAGGCCGGCGATGTAGTTGATCAGGCGGGCCACGTTCAACCCCTGCTCGGCTTCCGGGAAGCTGCAGCCGATGACCACGTCATCCACGTCTGCCGGCTTCAGGCCGGGGACGCGCTTCAGGGCCTCCTTGACCACCCAGGCCGCTAGGTCATCCGGTCGGGTATTACGCAGGCTCCCCCGGGGAGCCCGGCCCACCGCGGTTCGAACAGCAGAAACAATGACAGCTTCTTTCATGGTCTCCTCCTTCTAGTTCCTCAGGGGCTTGTTGGTCTTGAGCATGGCGGTGATCCGCTCCTGGGTCTTCTTCTCCCCGCAGAGACTCACGAAGGCCTCCCGCTCCAGGTCCAGCATCTGCTGCTCCGTGATCATGGCTCCGCTCAGGACGTCTCCGCCGGTCAGGATGTAGGCCAGCTTGCCGGCGATGAATTCCTCGTATTCGGTCAAAAACCCGCCCATGCGCATGGTGTTGACCATGTACTTGATGGCCGCGCGGCCGCCGTCTCCGGCCACGGGGATGAGCTTGGGCCGGGGCGGTTTCCATCCTTCCTGAAGCATACCCAGAACAGTCTGTTTGGCCTCATAGAGCAGGTGATCCACGTTGGCCACCACCCGGTCCGTGGGCCGCAGGAACCCGAGTTTGCGGGCTTCTTCGGCGCTGGTGGAGACTTTGGCCATGGCGATGTTCTCGAAGGCTTTCCGCAGGAAGGGCAGAAGGTCCACGCTTACCCCGTCGGGAATTCCCTCGATGCAGCGGAGGTACATTTCCTTGTTTCCGGCGGCGCCCGGCAGCAACCCCACGCCGATCTCCACCTGGCCCATGTACGACTCCAGGGCCGCCACGATGCGGTGGCTGGACAGGCAGACTTCGCAGCCGCCGCCCAGGGCCATGCCGTGGGGAGCGGCGACGATGGGCTTCTCGAAGTACTTCATGGCCATCATGGCATCCTGGAAGGCCTTGATCGCCCCATCTATGCCCGCCCAGTTGGACTTGGCAATTTCTCCAACGAGCATGAGCAGGTTGGCCCCTACCGAGAACCTCTCCGCATGGTTGCCGATGACCATCCCCACGAAGTCCTTTTCCACGATCTTCAGGGACTCGTGAATCATCTCGATGATCTCCTGCCCGATGGCGTTCATGAAGGAATGGAACTCCAGGCAGGCCACGCCGTCGCCCATGTCGATCAGGCTGGCCCCGGCGTTGGACTTGACCTCCTTCTTCCGTTCTTTCAGGGAGGGCAGGAGGATGATCTCGGGTTTCTCCGCAACCTTTTTGTATTTGCCCGTCTTCAGGTCGAAGAAGGAGAGCTGCCCGTTCTTCTTCTGGTAGAAGGATCTCCCCCTGGCCGCCAGAAGCTTCTTCACCAGGAGCGGGAGGGGCTTCCCTTCTTTTTTCATCCGGGCCACCGACTCCTCGATCCCCAGGGCGTCCCAGGCCTCGAAGGGACCCGCTTCCCAGTTGAACCCCCATCGCATAGCGTTGTCGACGTTGTACACGTCGTCGGCGATCTCGGGGATTCTCTTGGCCGCGTAGAGCAGGGATTCGCTGGTGACTTTCCAGGCGAACTGGCCGGCCCGGTCTTCGGCGTAGATCAGGGCTTTGGCTTTGTCGGCCCCGGAGGCGGCTTTGGCCGCATCCAGCGAGGGGTATTTCACTTTCTGCGAGGGACGGTACTCCATGGTTTTATAATCGAGCACCAGTTTTTCCTTCCCCTTTTCCGACTTCACCCGCTTGTAAAACCCCTGGCCCGATTTGTTGCCGAGCCAGCCTTTCTCCAGCATCTTCTGGATGAAATCGGGGGCCTTGAAGACTTCTCGCTTCTCGTCCTTGGTCACGTTTTCATAAATATTCTTGGCCACGTGGGCAAAGGTATCCAGGCCCACCAGGTCGGTGGTCCCGAAGGAGGCGCTCCGGGGACGGCCCATGGCCGGCCCGGTGATGGCGTCCACCTCTTCGATGGTGTACCCCTCTTCCGCCATGACCTTCATCAGGTAGAGCATCCCGAAGATCCCGATCCGGTTGGCGATGAAGTTGGGCGTGTCCTTAGCGAAGACCACGCCCTTGCCCAGCATTTTCTCACAAAACCCGGCCATGAAGGCGGTCACTTCGCCAAGAGTAGCATCGGCGGGTATCAACTCCAGGAGCTTCA
>JAPLIW010000754.1 GCA_026388915.1 Deltaproteobacteria bacterium | reverse complement strand
ATAAGGAGCCTGGAAGAATCCATTCAGGCAGGTCATATTGATGAAGAAGGCCAACCCACCTCCGTTCGCGAGGGCCTCGGCATCATCCGCCGTGAAGAGATCCCCCCGCCACTCCATCATCCCCCCATGGCCCAGGTAGTTAACCAGCAAAGAACCCTGGCCGAGATAATGCAGAAGAGCCTCTTTGGCCTGCCCATCACTGCCAAACTCTCCCCGGAAAACCTTCCTCAGGCCTACGCTGGAGGGAAACAAGGCCCCTACCTTCTGCGCCGCCTCCACAAAATCAAAATCGGCGGTCTTTTCCGTCTTATCCGCTCCCAGGAGAACCTCACTCGTCCGGCTGGACTTTTCATAGGCGATGATCTTGGCAACCATGGCCGAGGCTTCCTGCGGGGTCTGAACGGGCAGCCTCCCCAGGGCCATGTCCGGCAATCCATCCCCGTTGAGGTCCACAAACCAGTCATCCGAAGCCGTCTCCAAGTAGGCTGTATCCAAAAGCTTTGTGGGCACAAAGTCCAGATCCCCATATCCCAGGAAATTGCGGGGATCATAACTGGCGTCTCCCACCAGAAGGACAAACCGAGGCGGCTTCTGCCAGGAAGACTTCGCTCTTTGGAGAAAGTCCTTTATCGCCTGGGGAGTCTTGGCTCCAAAGCTGAACTCGTCATAAACATCCTCCACATCCACCAAGGCCACCGATAACCCCTGGGCCTCCCGGAGGGTTTTGAGAGGCTTGAGACTCTCCAGAAAGTCCTTGTGGGAAATGATCACCAGAGCATACCCCCTCATACCTTGATGCCAGTTCGAAGGCTGGTTGAGAACCAACTGGGCAGGACTCTTGGCCTTTTCTGCTGCTAGAGCAAGCAAGGTTCTCGGCCCACTTCCCGGGACCCGGAAGGTGATTGCATACCCAGAACCCTGAGCCTTGACTTTTCCTTCCACTTCAATGACCGATTGAGGATCGGTAATGTCTACCACCTGAACCTGGGGATGGCTGAATCCACCCACCGAAACCAGCCTGCCTCCCTGGCCAGTCAGCTTCAAACCATTCTCATGGGCCCGGTAAGCCCGCCAGTAGGTCAGATGGATATAGTCCAGCAAGCTGATATCCATCTCCCCCCCCTGGGCGATAAAGCTGACCAGGTTCTCCCCCGCCTGGAGGGCCGAAACCGGAATCTCGGCCCGGAACATGGCCTGAGATTGCCCGCTAAACGAAACCTCTCCCACCTCTGAGTCATTGAAAAATACCTTCACCCGATGGGGACCAGCGGTACCTCCCTGGAGGGCTACTTCCAGCAGAGCATCTTCCGGGGAAGTCGGATCCGCATCCCAGACATAAAGAAGCTGATCCACCCGGTAGGTGTAAATGATGGGCCCAAAGAAGTTGCTCTCTTCTCCATTGAGCAAAGCCGGGAAATAGAAGGAACGCTCTTTGGACTCTGCGGTGTAGGGGAAAGCCGTCAAAGAAGCCTGGCCTCCCTGTCCTCTGGATACGGGCATTCGCTTGCCGGGCCTGGATCCCACCACCAGCCAGTACACCTGGGTATCGGTGGAAGGCGTATCCAGACCTATCCCGTAAAACTCGATGGCATCTCGCGGCCCGAACTTGTTATCTTTCTCCGCGATCACGCGAATGGGCAGCTCATTCCCGTCTACATACAAATGCAGGTGCTTGGGGTTGAAGTTGGTGTTCATTCCTGCCGCAGCCAGCTCGGGTTGACTGACCCGGTACCAGCCCTCCTCCTTAACCAGGAGCTTCATGGCTGGGCTGCCGGCCAGAGCTTGCTGTACTTCAGGGGATTTCTTGAGGGGCTTGTCGGATAAGGGGGCGGATATCTTCCTTCCCGCCGGAGTTTCGTTCCGGTCATCCACGGAGGAGAGCGATACATTGGCGCGGGGACCGGCCCTACGGGCCTCGAGGAGCGTCCCGCTATCCTCGGGACTCGAGGAGCGCTGCGCTTGAGGAGCGGCCTTCGGCCTTGAGGCAAAAGAAGGGGCCTCATTCTTTTTTTTCAGTTTTTCCCTAAGGTCCTGGGCCTTCCAGAAATCGGCGTACTTTTCCTGCAGTCTCATCCCAAACTCGCTCAAGAGCTCTGCCCTGCGAAGATCAGGAGCTGAAAGCTCAAAGCTGGAAGCTGAAGGCTGAAGCTGAACTTCAACCGGGCCGTGGAAGGTACGCTGGCCGGTCAGGTCCACGTCTTCAAGCCAATAACGAATCGTGCTGAGTGCCCCCCACCCCGTCCCTCCCCCTCGAGGGGGGAGGGTGGGGGAGGGGGTGGCAGAGAGCTTGGAGCGGGGAGCTGAGAGTTGAAGGCTAGGGACAGAGGAGTCCATCCAAATGTAATGGTGGCCGGCGGTCATAGAAGTACCGGAACCGGCCAGCAAGGCTGAGCCAGCTAAAAGCTCAGGAGTCAGTCTCAATAGCTCTCCATTCGCCTCACGATACACATTAAACCCAAGGTTGTTCGCCTCATGGCTGGTCTTCCATTTTAAAAGCACTCCATCTCCAGAATGGAATGCCTTAAAACTCTTCAGCGTTACCGCCGTAGGCGCAGCAGTCCCCTCACTCCCAACCGTTACATACGTCCCAGGGTCGCTCTGATTATTGTACTCGGTGCCGATCCAGCAGGCATCACGGCGAGCGCTTGAGATGCGCACTTCGTCAATAATTCCTTCAAAACTCCTGTCCATATTCCCTCTATTTCCAACCAAAAGATCATACGATGCATCACTGATCGCTCCCGAACCAATATTGTAAGATGCATAACTCACCTCCGAACCATTGACATATATCTTTAGAACAGAGGCGGCAGAATCGAAAACGCCTACCACGTGATAGGTACTGCCTATGGAAATTGTATTATTTGCAGCGATAGCATATGCTGCTGTGGTGGCTCTAACTTCCCTAAACTCAACGGTTGAGGAATAGCCAGGGGAGTTGGTGGGATCGTGTCTAAGTATGAGGCGAAA
>JAPLIW010000615.1 GCA_026388915.1 Deltaproteobacteria bacterium | reverse complement strand
CGTGAATTTCATCAGAGAAAAAATCGATTTGGACAGGAAAGAGGGACTGCGCTTGTTGGCAGCTTAACCAATGAAGGGTAATCCTCGTTACTCTCTCGGAAGTTTGCCAAAAGGACGGCGAATTCTCGGGACTCTCAAGTTAGTAAGTGAAGTTCATCGACTGCTCCCGAAAACCCTGATTCTGGCTATTCCTTCCAGGCTACTGTATTTAGAGTCATAATCATCTGTTCAATGCTCCCGGGGGCGTCTGCCCCGGAACTCTCCCCCGAATTCCTCCAGCCTGAACCCCATGGGCTACCCCCTCTCTCTTCCGGGCTTTTCTCGGCCATGGATTCTTTCCTCAGAAACAGGGGGTGGGCAAGGCCACCAATTGCCTTGACGGGTAAAAGCCATCTCAGTATACTCTCGGTACGAAAGAGCGAACGCTCATAAAGATCGAGGCTCCGTTAAATCCGATTCGATGAAGGGAGGGGCATAGATGGATTCCAAAGCATGGAAATTGGGGATATGTGTTTTGGTGGCCGTGGTCATTCTGATGCTTCCGGCTCCCGCCGGGTTGTCGCCTGCCGCATGGAAGTTATTTGCCATGTATCTCGCCGCCATCTTCGGACTGGTATTGCGGCCCTTCGACGAAGCCGTGATCCTGCTTGCGGTGATTGCCATCTCGGGCCTGAGTTTCGGAAATATCGGCGCTTTATTAAGCGGCTATGCCAGCTCGAGTGCCTGGCTGGTATTTTCGGCTTTTATGATCGGCACGGCATTTACCTCCACGGGCCTTGGGCGGCGGGTGGCGTATGTCCTGATCGGCAAGTTCGGGCGGACGACCCTCAGACTCGGCTATGTGGCCGCGGTGACGGACTTGGCAATCAGCCCGGCGACCCCCTCCAACACGGCCCGGACGGGCGGCATCGTTTACCCGATCTTTCAAAACATCGCCATCGCCCTTGACTCCAAGCCGGGGCCGACCGCGCGGCGGATTGGCGCCTACCTGACTCTAACGCTGTATTATATCAGCTTCACCACCGGGTACACCTTCCTCACGGCCATGGCGCCCAATGTGCTGATCCTGTCATTTGCCAAGAGCATCCTGAAGGTCGACGTCGATTGGATCCTGTGGGCCAAGGCGGCGATCGTGCCGGGTCTGGTGACCTTGTTCCTCATTCCCTGGCTCGTCTATAAGATTTATCCTCCCGAGATCAAGAAGATTGACAACGAAACCATGGCTCAAAAAGGCCTTGCCGAGTTGGGCCCCATGTCCAGAAGGGAAAAAACCCTTGGCATATTGTTCGTCCTGGCAATATTAGGATGGGCGTTGGGATCGTTCTTTAAGATTGACGCCACCTCCGTTGCCGTCGGCTTTGTCGCGGCATGCTTGTTAACCGGAGTGGTTACCTGGGACAGTCTCCTTTCATCGAAATCCGCCTGGAGCACTTTCATGTGGTATGGGGGAATCATCGGCTTGGCGGATGCCCTGTCCAAGGCCAAGTTTTTTGAATGGTTGGCCAAGCTGATCGCGGCCAATGTAAATTTTGGCGGGATCCATCCTCTGGTTGTCATTGCCGCCTTGGTCCTGTTCAGCCTGGCGGTCAGGTATTTGTTTGCCTCCATGGCCGCCTATGTGGCGAGCATGCTTCCCGTCTTGTTTACCATCGCCCTGGTGGCCAAGGTCCCGCTTTTGCCGCTCGTTTTCCTTATCGCCTTTGCCGCGGGGTATGGCGGTATGCTGACCCACTACGGGGGGGCCTTGAGCCCGGTTCTTTTTGGAATGGGCTACATCGATCAGGGGACATGGTGGAGGAAGGGCGCCATCATGGCGCTGATCAGTTTCGTCACGACCTTTGTCTTCGGGTTCCTCTGGTGGAACGTGATCGGGATCTGGTAAGCACGGCGGAACGGGCCGTTAAGCCGGAGGAGTTCCTGGTATTTCCAGGGGGGAGGTAACGAAATTGCGGTAGAAGGACGGAGGACGATATGGGTAAGGAACTGGAAAGCATGCTTCCGGAGATTCTCTGGATAAAAGATGAAAAACTGCGGGGTGCCGTTCAAAATGCCTATGCCGATGCTTTGACCAGCGGGGGGTGGAGCATCGAGGACATGGAGAAAATCCCTTTCACCCTGCTCATCCCCAATTGCCCAGCATCCTACCTGGCCCATGTACGGGCGGTTACCAGGATGTGCCATGCGATATGGAAGGAATTCAAGGAAATGTACCAGGGTATGGATGCCCCGGTTCTGGATTATGACATTTTAATCGCCGGTGCGTTGTTGCACGATGTGGGTAAGCTGGTGGAATACACCAAGACCGCCGATGGAAAGTATGTGAAGTCGGCTATCGGGCAGGATCTCAGGCACCCGTTTTCCGGTACGGTGATCGCCATGCGCAACGGGATCCCTTCGAAAATTGCTCACACCATCGCTAACCATGCCAAGGAGGGGGATGGAACCCTGCGCAGCCCGGAAGCGGTAATCATAAACAAAGTGGACATATTAAACTTTGAGGCCCTTAAATCCCACCGGGGCATGATCTGAGCGTACGAATCCTCGGAACTTGCTTCCTCGAAGCTGCTTTCCAGCATCCCAAGGAGGACGGAGATGGAAAGGAAAGAGATACTGGTCGATCCGGAAAAAATGGAATGGGAAAAGATTGCCTTGCCGGGGATTCAAATCAAATATCTTTACAAGAATGAACAAACCGGCGCATCCATCGCCCTATGCCGGTTCGAGAAGGGTGCCGGAATTCCCGAGCCCCACCTTCACGCCTCCAACCAGTTCATGTACGTCCTGAAGGGAAAGTTCAGCTACCCCGGAATCGAAGTGAAAGAGGGGGTGCTCTACATCAATCCCAAGGACAACGTCCACGGCCCATCCGTAGCCCTGGAAGATTCCCTCGTCCTGGAGATCTACGACGGGCCACATTATTATCCGGAGAAGAAGCCGTACTGAAAAAGCAGAGAGCAGAGAGCAGAGAGCATAGAGAAAAATGCTTTTTAAGGGCGGGTAGGGGCGATTCATGAATCGCCCCGAAGACTTTTAAATTTCCTCATATCATTTCTGACTTTAAGGCTTCATTCCAATACCTTATTACCATTGCCTGACACCGCATTGGCGGTCCATCCAGCATCAGGCGCGCGGGCTACCGCGTCGTCTGGATCCCTTTGTTCGACGTACTCTTTCCTGCATTTCGATCTGACCGCATTCATCGCACCAGTATTGTTCACCAAGACAGGAATAAGCCTCTGTGCCAAGCTTGATCACTGTCCCACAACGGGAGCACCGCGTAGGTTCATAATCGGGTGGGTTCTCCAGCTTCGTGAAGTTGTATTCATTGGTTACGTACCAAACGTACATTTCCGTTTTGAAGGAGCCCCTGCACTCGGGGCAATCCTTCCAGTCACCTGGATGGCCCTCATTGTGATGGGATGCACAGAGGGTGTATCGACTGTGGTTCCGGTGACAACTGTTGCGCGCGTAGGAAAAGATCACGTACTTATGTTCGTCATCGCAAATCCAGTTCCCGCAACAATCCGTCTTGGTTAGCCTTCTGGTCTTTCCGCAAAGGCCGCAGCGCGGTTTGTCTGGGGACGATTTGCCTTTGCCCTTGGCCATTTCGTTTTCCTTTCTCCGCGAACGATGCCCATCAGCCGCGAGCGGCTACCTTCCGGCATTTCTATCATTTTAGAATTATGTTCTCACTATTTAAGCCCGAGAATTTCCTTCTAACGCTTGATATTAAGCTGAGCTTTCTTTCCGATCTAAACCTAAACCTCAACCTTAGCCTTGTGGT
>JAPLIW010000653.1 GCA_026388915.1 Deltaproteobacteria bacterium | reverse complement strand
TCAAGGCCCGGGCGGGCCAACCGTTTGAACCTCCGATGAAGGCGTCCTCTCCTTGTAGGGGCGACCGGCTGGTCGCCCGATCGGCCCGCCGCATCCTGCGGAAGCTGGTCGAAGCCTCCAAGGAGAGGGCCAGCCCGGCCGATGCTTTTTGCACAGAAGGTCCTTGCCCCCGGGCCACGCCCCAAGCATCCCTGAAATGTCAAAGCGAATTAAAAGTAGAGATCTCTCTTCCCCTTTTCCATCTCCTGGATCCGTCCCCGGGTATTTTCCTTCAGGCCCGGGGTGGAGATCTCCTCCAGGTGATGGGCCAGGGTCTCCTCGCCCACCCGGCGGGTTTCCTCGGTGGCATAATCCAGGAGGTACTCCTTGAAGGTGAGAACGGCGTTGGGCCCGCACAGGTGCTGGATGTCGCCCGGTTTGGCCATGTCCATGAAGCCCTTCCCGGTTCTCCCCCGCCGGTAGCAGGCGGTGCAGAAGCTGGGAAGGTAGCCGAGTTCACAGATGGAACGAATCACTTCGTCCGGGGAACGGTGGTCGGCGGTCTGAAACTGAGCGCTCATCTCCCCTTCTTCCCCTCCCCTGGCGCCGTATCCTCCCGGAGAGGTACGGGATCCGGCGCTGGTCTGGGAAATCCCCAGGGAGAAGGCTTCCGCCCGCAATTCCGCGCTCTCCCGCGTGGAAATGATCATTCCCGTGTAGGGAACGGACAGACGGAGGACGGCGATCAGCTTCTTGAATTCTTCATCCGAGACGGGATGGGGCAGGCGAAAATCCACTCCCGGGGCCGGCCGGAACCGGGGAACGGAGATGGTATGAGGTCCCACGCCGCAGGTTTCTTCCAGGTGCCGGGCATGGTACAGGAGCGCCAAAACCTCGAATTTATGATCGTAAAGGCCAAAGAGGACGCCCAGCCCCACGTCGTCGATCCCCGCTTCCTGAGCCCGGTCGAGGGCCAGGATTTGCCGTTCATAATCCCTTTTGGGGCCCTCATGGAGCGCCTCATAGGTGGCCCGGTGGTAGGTCTCCTGAAACAGCTGGTAGGTTCCGATCCGGGCCGCTTTCAGGCGGCGGTAATGGTCCACGGTAGTGGCGGCGATATTCACGTTCACCCGGCGAATTTCCCCGTTGCCGCTCTTGGTCCCGTAGATGGTAACAATGGCTTCTTCCACATAATCCAAGTCCGAGAGGGAAGATTCGCCGCACTCGATGAGGAGCCGCTTGTGTCCCAGATTCTCCAGCTCCTGAACCTGGTTCCGGATCTCCCCCGGGGAAAGTCGCTTGCGGGGGATGGATCGGTTGTCCCGGCGGAAGCCGCAATACCGGCAGTTGTTCACGCAGTAATTGCTCAAATAAAGGGGGGCAAAGAGGACCAGCCGTTTCCCGTAAATTTTCATCTTCATCCCGCGGGCGGCCTGAAAAATCTCCCCCCGGAGGTCCGGGTCTTCCACCTGGAGCAATGCGGCGGCCTCTTCCGGCTCCAGCCCTTTGGCCTCTCCGGCCTTTTTCAAACACGCCAAGATTTCTTCCCGGGACTTCCCCCGCCCCGCCTCCAGATTTCGTTGAATTCGTCCCTCGTCGATCACTTTCGCCGCTTCAGCCATTTCTCTTTTCCTTTCCGACCCTCCCTCCGCTTCCCCTCATTTCCGTATCAAGGAAGAGCAGACCTGGACTCCTCTCACCATGCCCAGCTTCCCGGTCAGAGACCCGATTTCATCCGTGGTCCCGTCAACGATCAGGGCAATGACCGACACCTTTCTTTCCCGGTAGGGCAGGCCCAGTCTTGCGGCAATGATTTCGCCATGCTCGCTGAGGATCTGATTGACCTGCGGGGCGGTCTTCTTCCGGTCTATCACCACGATTCCCACCACTCCCAATCTTCTTTCCATGCCGATCCCTCCGAAAAAAAAGCCCGGCCCCCACGCGGGGGAACCGGGCTCCGGACCTTTCGTCCTTCTCTCCCTCCCCCTGAGGTCAGCCGTCGCCTCCCTCGCAGGGCGCTAAAAACGTTGCTGGTTGCTCGTTCCTGGTTACTCGTTACTCGTTTCTTGTTCCGCAGGAACGAGGTTTGTCTTAAACCAGCAACAAGGAACCAGTAACTTCTATTTTAAACCATCAGAGGGGTAAAAGCACGCGAAAGGTGCTTCCTTTCTGCCATTTGCTTTCTACTTCGATCTGCCCGTTATGGGCTTCCAGCAGCTTTTTGGCGATCGAAAGCCCCAGCCCAGTCCCGGCAATGCCCTGTGTTTCTTTGGCCTTCACCCGGTAGAATTCATCGAAGATCTTTTCCCTCTCCGGGGGGGCAATCCCGATTCCCGTGTCCTGAATTTCCACCCGGAGGAACCCCTCCACGGCCTTCGCCCGGAGGAAAACTTTTCCTCCCGGCCGGTTGTATTTGATGGCATTGTCCACCAGATTGGTGAAAACTCGGGTTAAATCCTCGCGGTTGGCGGATACCGACGGAAGGTCCTCGGGAAGCTCCAGGTTGATTTCGATATTCCGTTCCCGAGCCGCACCCCGGAGCAATTCGGCAACTTCCCTCAGGAGTGCGGAAAGCTGAAGTTTTTCCTTCCCCCGGACGATCCGTCCGGCCTGCATCCGCGAGATGGCCAAGAGATCCTGGATGAGGGCCAGAAGCCCGCCCGTTCGCTCCCGGCAGCGCTCCAGAATTTTTTGAACTTTCTGCCGGTCTTCGACTCCCGGGCCTTCCAGAATCACATCCAGATATCCTTCGATCGCCGCCAGGGGCGCCTGCAGCTCATGGGAAACCAGGGAAACGAAAGTGGATTTGGCCTTGTCCAGCTCTTTCAGAGCGGTGATATCCCGCAGGACGGTTACCACCCCCATGATTTGGCCCTTTTCATCCTTGACCGGGGCGCAGTTGGCCATGAGCACGGGATCCGCGGGAGAGACGGGGGAGATTTCCCGGGAGGTCATCTCCTGCCCCTCTTTCAGGTTCATGGCGCTCTCCACCAGTTCGACGAATTCCGGACAACCGGCCACGCTGGTCAGGGGATCCCCCACCTGCAGGGATTGTTTGATCTTCAGGAGTCTCCGCCCCGCAGGATTGCACAGGACCACCTGCCGGTCCCGGTTGGTGACCAGAAGCCCGTCTCCCATGCACTGGATGATGGTCTGGGTACGGCTTTTTTCCGTGGTCAGCTCCAGGAGATTCCTTTCCCGTTCCTCCCGCAGTTTCTTGGCCTCCCGCAGGAGGGCCCGCTTTTCCACCCCCCGGTTCACTCGGGTCCTCAGCTCTCCCGGGGTGAAGGGCTTGGCAAGATAGTCATAAGCCCCTCGCTGCACCGCCTCGACCGCGGTCTCCAGGGTGGCGAAGCCGGTAATCACAATCTTGACCAGGTCGGGGTCCAGGCGATTCAGGTGTTCCAGAAGCTCCATCCCGTCCATCTGGGGCATCTTCAGATCAATCAGCGCCAGGTCAAATTCCCGGGCCTTGGCCTTCTCCAGGCCTTCAAGCCCGTTTTCGGCGACTTCGACGACCGCTCCCTGTTCACTCAGGATCTTGGCGCAAGCCTTCCGGATGGGGGGTTCGTCGTCCGCAATGAGGATTCGCGCGCCCTCCATGGGGGGGCGGATTGCTTCAGCCACTTCCCGGGTCCTCCCTTCGAGCCAGTAACTTTTCCACTTTTTCCAGCAGGGTTTTCACCTTGATCGGCTTGGGATGAAAATCGTCCACCTTCAGCTTCCGCAAATCCTCCTCCGTGCGGGGGGTGAAGTCCATTCCCGTCTCGCGGGCGATGGAAGTGAGCATCAGGATCTGGGTGCCCGCATGCCGGGGATCGGTCTTAATCTTATGGCTGAGCGTCATTCCCGCATCCAGGTCCTCCATCATGAGGTCCAGGATCACCAGGTCCGGCCTTTCTTTTTGCACCATCTCCCACCCTTCCCGGCCGGTGGAAGCGGAAAGAATCTGATATCCCTTTCCTTCCAGGGAGAGCCTGCCGATTTCGATGAAATCGGGGTCATCATCCACGATTAAAATCTTCGGGCGCGTTTTCACGTTTCCCTTGCCCTCCTTTTTCCCCGGGGAGAAAACCCGGCTTCCCCCTTCAACCCGCCGATTCCGGACTCTGGGCCGGCGCGGACGCGGGAAGCTTCACCCAAAAAACGGTTCCTTCCCCCACCTTGCTCTTGACCTCGATGGCTCCGCGGTGCATCTTCACAATGCCGTAGGCGATGGCCAGGCCCAGGCCGGTTCCCTGGCCGTTTTTCTTGGTGGTATAGAAAGGCATGAAAATCTTATCCAGGTTCTCCGGGGGGATCCCCTGGCCCGTGTCCCGGATCATGACCTCGATCTGCCTGGCCGCCCCGTCCAGGAACCGGGAGTTCACGGTTATCGTCCCCCCTTCGGGCATGGCCTCGCCGGCGTTGGAAAGGATATTTAAAAACACCTCCTTGAGCTGCACCGGGTCGCCTCCGGTGGGGGGGAGCGATGGATCCAGGGTGGTCAATACCTTCACCCTCTGGAAAGAGGGCTGGGCCGCCACCAGCGAGAGGGTCTCCTCCAGGATTTTGTTCACGTTCACATTTTCCACCTGGAGTTTCCTCTGGCGGGCGAAGTCCAGCAGGCCCCGGACAATGTCCCGGCACCGGGCCGCTTCCTTGGCGATGGTGTCCAGCTCCTCCCGGCGGTCGTCCTTCTGTTCCAGCTTCTCCAGGATCATGTGGGAATAGAGAAGAATGGTCCCCAGGGGGTTGTTGATCTCATGGGCCACTCCCGCGGCCAGCTGCCCCACCGAAGCCATCTTCTCCGACTGGATCAGCTGCTGCTGCGTTTCCCGGAGCTCCGCGTGGGACTGGGCCAGCTGGGACAGATTCTCTTCCAGCTGATCGATGAGGTAAGGCAGGCACATTTCGTTTTCCGCCAGCCCCCAGTACACGGCGCTGGCTTTTTCCTGGCAGGAAGCGTAGCCGCAGGCCCCGCAGTTCAGTTCATCCTCGGGGTGAATTTTGTTGGTCCGCCGCAGGATCTCCCGGATGATATCCGGACTCGGGGTGGTCAACCTCCGGTCATCGGGCCTGAAGTTTCTTTGGAGGGAAACGCGGGAGTACTTGCGCATGTCGGCCTTGTGGCGGCCTTCCCCTTCCGCCTTGAGGCGGGACTGAACATAGCTGGCCACCAATTCCTTCCGGGCAAAGGCCGAGAGGTCATTGGGAAACCCCGGTCCGTTGATGCATCCTTCGCAGAAGAGGAGGTCCAGGAATTTGGCCTCCACGGCCCCCTCCAGGATTTCTTCCAGGATCTGGGTGCAGGCCTCTTTGCCTTCGGTGACCAAAATCCGGTTCTGGCAGATGTCCTCCTTCATGGCGGCGCTGCGCAGCAGTCCCCCGGGCACGGGAAAGATACGTCCCAGCCGCGGCAAGGGACCGTCGGCGGCGCTCTCCGGCAGCTTCTCCAGAATCAGGCCCGCCTCCTGGAACATCCGGTCCAATTCCACGAAGGTCAGGACGGCGTCCACGTCGCCTGCCACCTCCGGGTCATCGATCTCTTCCTTTTTGGCGATGCACGGGCCGATGAAGACCACCTTGGCCCCCGGTCGAAGGCTCCGCTTGATCACTCTTCCCATAGCCACCATGGGAGAAACGATGGGCGCCAGATGGTCCACCAGGGAGGGGAAATACTTCTCGATGTAAAGGACCAGCGCGGGGCAGGGAGAGGAAATGAAGAGTTTGTCCGGGTTTCGCTTCGCCCGACGGGCATGTGCCTTGGCCACCAGGTCCGCGCCGAAGGCCACTTCCATGACCTCGGGAAACCCCAGGCTCCGGACTGCGGTAATAATCTGGCCGGGCTTGGCTTGGGGGAAGGCAGCGGGGAAGGAGGGGGCCAAACAGGCGATGATCTCCGGGGAATTCCAAAAGAGGTCTTTCACCGGGGCGATGGAATCGCGGATGGCTTTGGCTTCCTGGGGGCAAACCTTGATGCAGGACCCGCAGGCGATGCACCTTTCGGCCACGACCTTGGCCTGGCCGTCTTCCACTTTGATGGCCTTCGCCGGGCACTTCCGGACGCAGGTGTAGCACCGCCGGCATTTTTCTTTTATGGTGGAGACCACGGTCATCGATTTCCAGGCCCCCGCAGGATCTCGGCGATCTTGGGAAAAGTGGCGGCCCCGATCTTCTTCAGGCCCTGTTGAATATCTTCCCGGATGAAGGCAAAGACGGAAGGATCCTCCAACCCCACCGGGCCCAGAACCTCCCGCATCTCCCGGGTATCGAGCCGGTAGGCCTGCCCATCCACCTGATGGAGGTAAAGGAAATTCACCCCCGGATTTCCCGTGATCAGGATGGCCAGGGTCTCCCCCATGTCCCCCAGGGGGGCGCGGTCAAAATGGTCCAGTTGAAAGACGGCTTTGATCCGGGTCCCCTTCCCTTCCTGGGAATGGACCTCCAGATAGCCGCCGCACTTTTCCGCCGCTTCCTTCAGCAGGGGGACTCCCAACCCGGCCACCCGGGTAGGACGAGTGGTGTAGAAAGGGTCCGCCACCCGCTTGACGATTTCCGGGGACATCCCCCGCCCGTTGTCCTCCACTTCGATGATCAGCCGGTCTTTCTCCCGATCCTCCCGGATCCGAACCTCCACCTGGGAAGCCCCCGCTCTCAGGGAGTTCTGGGCAATATCCAGGATGTGCATGGAAAGCTCGAGCATGTTTCAGCGTCGCCCGGAAATCCCGAGCTGGTAAAGACGACCCACGATTTCGAAAGTGGGAAGAGGAGTCCGGAAAATGGGAACCATCTTCTCCGCGGCTTTTTCCAGGGTATCCGGGTCCGGCTGGGACCCGTTGACCAGCAGGATCCCCGAGAGGTCCCGCATCACCACAATGGCCACGATGTTCAAATGGGTCTGACGGGTGATCCATAGATCCCCCTCGATGGAGTTGGCCAGGACATCGCTCAGGAGATCGGAGGCATACCCGGTTTTCACTTCTGCTTCCATCGATGCATTGGGAGTGGTCAGTTCCAGCGTCAGCCGCTCTGCCAATTCTTTCAGTTTCATCTTCTGAAGGGGAGAACCCTTTCACCTCCGTTTCCGTTTTGACTTGGGCAATCTTTTCCCGGAAGCCCCGCCACGAGCCGCGGCTTCATCGGGTCTCATCTTTCTTAACGCGTAAATACAATCCGTTTCCCGGGCGTATCCCTGAACCACATCCTCCGCCAGGGCGAGGCAATTGGGGGATCCGCAGGACTCGCAGTCGATTCCCGGGAACCGCTTGACCGTTTCATCGATCCGGCGCAGTTTTTCCATGGCCGTCTGCAGGTTTTCATCCAGGCGCATTCCCGCCCTCGGCGAGAAAGGTTGATGCCGAAGATATCCTTCCCATTCCTCCTTCTCTCCCCTGAATTCCCCACCTTCTTGGGCCCGGGAGGAATTTTTTCGGACGCCGGAGGACATCTGAAAGCGCGCCCAGAAGGGATTCCGCACGTTCAGGCAGCCCCCCAGGCATCCGCCCGGACAGCTCCAGGCTTCGATGAAAGGAACTTCATCCAGCAGCCCGTTCTCCGCCAGCTCCAGAATCTCGGCGACCCGGTGGATCCCGTCCACCGTCAAAGCGACCTCCACCCCCAGGGCCTTGCTCTGGCCACCGGGAAACGCCCATTCCATAGCCATGCCGGAGCCTGTCTCCCATGGCCCTGCATCCCCCGGCATGCGGTGCAGGCAAGCCTGCAAAGGGTTGTACAGGTCCGTCACCGGAACGGCCTGATGATAGGCTCCTTCCGGGGTCAGGGGCTGGGTTGCGGCCCGGGCTTTGGCCGGGCAGGGAACGACATAGCAGAGATTCCGGGGTAACTCCCCTTCCCTTTCCCTTTTCAGCCTCCGGGCCATGATCTCGAACGGGGGCGCGACCGGGACCAGGTTCTCCAAGAGGGCGGGGAACTTGACCTGCACCAGCTGAACCACCGCCGGACAGTCCGAAGAAATGGCCGGAGCTGTCACCTTTTCCGAGGTCAGGGAATGGGCCACGGCATCGCGGTAGAGGGATACCCCCTCCCCCATATCCCTCCCCGCCGAAAAGCCGATTTCCACGCAGGCGCGCAGAATACTCCCGGGAGATGCCCGGTCGCCAAACTGCCCGAATACCGCCGGGTCCAGGACGGCCAAGGCCGGCCCCTTCCGCAGAATCTGCTCCAGGGATTCGGACGGGACCGCCCACGCCTCCCGGGGGCAGGCCCGAAGGCATTCCCCGCAAAGAATGCACCGGTGGGCCATGATCTCGGCCTTCCCCCGGCGGATCCGGATGGCTTCCGTGGGGCATACCCGGAGGCAATGGGTGCAGCCGGCGCAGCGTTCGGCCCGCAGAGTTAAGAGAACTCCGTCTCCCCGACGGGGGCCCTCATCGATCCCTCGATTGGCTTTCATTCAGGTTGACTCGGAACCGCAGGGTGGTTCCCCGGTTCACTTCCGATTGAATTTCCATCCAGTCTGAATTTTTCTTGATGTTCGGGAGCCCCATTCCGCTCCCGTAGCCCAGCTGTTTTACGTACGGGGGGGCGGTGGAATAGCCTTCTTGCATCGCCATTGCGATGTCCGGGATGCCGGGCCCTTCATCGGTGACCTTCACCTCCACCCCTTGATCCCCGAGGTCGACCCGGATGGTCCCCTTGTGGGCGTAGACGATGACGTTCAATTCGGCTTCATAGGACGCCGTGGCCACGCGCCGGATGATGACCGGTGGAAGCCCCAGGCGCTTCAGCCGGTTCTTGATTTCGAAAGAAGCCTCGCCGGCTTTCTTGAAATCCTGTCCCTGGATTTGAAATTCAGCGATCATGAGGATAGAAATCCGGAATCCATCTTCCTTTCATCGTCTGGAGCCCCTTCCAGAAGGCCGATGATCGATTTTCCAAAAGGCACGGCCGTTTTGTCAAGAAAATTAAAAGGAAATCCGGGAGAGGGGCAAAATCTTCGGAAAAGCAAATTATTCTATTGATTTTGCCCTTTTTTCGGAGGTTTAGGATCATTCTTTATTATACACGTTCAGCCGATTTCCAGGAAGGAAAATGAAGTTGTGACCGGGACGCAAAACCAGTGTGGGGGCTGGAAAATATTCTCCGGGCCTGAAGGTCAGGCGCTCTTTTTCCCCAATCGATTCCCGACCAGCTTTATGGCGGCTTTTATCTCTTCGCTCCGCAACAGGTAACTGGCCAGCCCGTAAACCGAAATCCCAACGACTAAAGCAAGGCCCAGAAGGGCGAGCTTCTCCAGCGTGAAACCGGATGTGCCCCATTCCCCCGGGAGACAGATCGTATAAGCCGAAACCCCCATGAGAAGGGAAGCCGCGAGGTTCTTCCCGAAGGACCGAACGATTTTTCTCGCCCCGAGAGGGCCGATTTTCCTGCGCAGGAGGATCACCAGGAGAGAAAACTGGAGCCCCGCGGCCAGGGAAGTAGCCAGGGCGAGGCCTCCATGCTTCAAGGGAAACATGAGAAGGACTCCCAAACCGGCATTGGCGGCCAGGCCCGCGAAGGCCACTTGAACCGGCGTCCGGGTGTCCTGGAGGGAATAGAATACGGGGGCGATGATCCGCACTCCGGCGAAGGCCGCCAGCCCCAGGGCATAGTAGAGGAGGGCCTGCGAAGTCATCTCCGTGGAGAACGCGCTGAAAGCGCCCCTCTGAAAAAGGACGTTCAGAATGGGGGTGCGCAGGGCGATCAGCCCCACCATGGCCGGGAGAATCACGAAGAAGGTTAGCCGCAGGGCGAAAGAAAGGGTCTCCTTCACCTCCTCGATCCCGCCCTTGGCCGCCTGCTCGGACAAGGGCGGGAGGACCGCGGTGGCTATGGCAATGGCGAAGATTCCCATGGGAAACTCCAGCAGCCGGTCGGCGTAATAGAGGTAGGAGACACTGCCTTCCGGCAGGTAGGAGGCCAGGAAGGTGTTGATGATCACGTTGAGCTGCGTGACGGCCAGACCCAGGGCCGAAGGCGCCATGAGAGCCCCGATCCGCCTCACCCCCGGGTGGGAAAGGTCGAAGCGAAACTTCAGGGTGATGCCCATCCGGCGGAGGAAGGGGACTTGAAACAGAAACTGGATCACTCCGCCCAGCAGGACCCCGAAGGCCAGGGCCCACACCGGCTCGGCCAAAAGGCCGTATAGCCCCAGAGCGCAGGCGATGATGGAGAGGTTCAGAAAAACAGGAGCCAGAGCCGGCCCGATAAAATGCTTGCGGGTATTCAAAACCCCCATGGCCCAGGCCACCAGGCCAATGAAAAAAATGTAAGGAAACATCACCCGGGTGAGGAAAACGGTGAGGCGGAATTTTTCCGGGTCCTGGGAAAAACCATAAGCCATGGCTTTCACGATCCAGGGGGAAAAAAGGATCCCCAGGACCGTCAGCAGAATCAGGAAGAAGGACAGCACGGTAAAGGAGGCGTGAACCAGCCCGTCGCTTTCCTCTCTTGTTTTTTGGCTCAGGTATTCGGAATAAACCGGAATAAAGGAAACCGTCAGGGATCCTTCCCCCACCAGGCGCCGGAGGAGATTGGGAATCCGAAAGGCCACGAAGAAGGCGTCGGTGGCCGTGCCCGCCCCGAAGAGCTGGGCCACGATCATGTCCCGGAGAAACCCGAAGATCCGGGAAAGAAGGGTCGCTCCGCCCACGATGCCGGCCGCTTTCGCAATTTTGTGCCGAACGCTCATCATCAAGACTTTAAATTCCAAACCCCCAGCGCCAAATCCCCCCAAAAAATTAACGATGAACC
>JAPLIW010000541.1 GCA_026388915.1 Deltaproteobacteria bacterium | reverse complement strand
ATTTTCTTGAAACCGCCGCAGCGGTGCCATAAGATGGATTTAACGATGTGTAACAATTTAGCTCTTTGAAAAGATCCCTTTCCTGTCATTCCCGTGAAAACGGGAATCCAGAAACAAAAGGAAAAAATCCTGGATTCCTGCTTTCGCAGGAATGACGACCTTACCGAAGGCATCGGAGGTCGTTCATTTTCAAGCAGCTAAATTGATACAATGATGTAAAGAAAAAAGCGGAAGGGAAGAAATTCTCCATTATGAAGGCTCAGATGAAGAAAGCCGCAACGCACCGGGGAAAAGGCAAAAAGAAATACACGGTTGATGATCTCTTGAAGATCATGGCCAGGCTGCGCAGCCCCTCGGGATGTCCCTGGGACCGGGAGCAGACCGAGAATTCCCTGAAAAAATATTTGATCGAGGAATCCTATGAGGTGCTCGAGGCCATCGAATCCGGAACCCCCGGGGAATTGCGGGAAGAGCTGGCCGACCTCCTCCTGCAGATCGTCTTTATTTCCCGGATCTCCGAGGAAAAGGGGGATTTCAATTTTCCGGGCATCGTGAATGAATTAGCGGAGAAACTCGTCCGGCGCCACCCTCACGTTTTCCCTCCTCCGGACCGGCCCCGCCCCACTCCCAAGAGCGCGGGAGAGGTTTTGAAGGTCTGGGGTTCGGTCAAGGAAATGGAGGGCAAATACGCCAAGAGGAATTCCCTCCTGGATGGAATCCCCCTGGCCCTTCCGGCCCTGGAACGCGCCCGGCGCATGTCGGAAAGGGTTTCCCGGGTGGGCTTTGACTGGCCCCATATTCGCGAGGTCTGGAAAAAAGTCCAGGAAGAATTGGAGGAGCTGAAACAGGCGGAAAAAGAGACTTCCCGGAAAGCAGTGGAAGAAGAACTCGGAGACCTTCTCTTCACCCTGGTGAACTGGGGCCGTTTCCGGGGAATTTCGGCGGAAGAGGCGCTACGCAAGGCCAACCGGCGTTTTGCCCGGAGGTTCTTCCGGGTGGAGGAAGGGCTGCGCAGGAAGGGGAAACGACCCCAGGATTCGACCCTGGAAGAGATGGACGGATTGTGGAAGGAGGCAAAGAAGTCGATCGGTCATTGATCATCGGCCATTGCTCATTGATCATTGTTCAATGGTCAATGGTCATTGATCACGGTCTTTATGGAATCGGTTCATCGCCGCCTGGGGGCCTTGGAGGATTAGAACTTCGAGGGCTTCCACGTATCCCTCGATCATCTTTTTAAACTCTTCTCTTTCCCCTCCGGCAAGAGGCTCCAGTACAAAATCCGCGGGGTCCTGCCCGGGTCTTCCGGGCCGGCCGATCCCCATTTTGAAACGGACAAAGCCGTCGTTTCCCAGGGCTTCGATGATCGACTGGATGCCCTTATGACCCCCGTGGCTTCCGCGGATCCGGACGCGCAGCTTCCCCGGAGGCAGGTCCAGGTCATCTTGGAGGACCACCAGATTTTCCGGCTGGATCTTAAAGAACTGGAGAAGCCGCTGGGCGGCTTCTCCGGAGAGGTTCATGAAGGTTTGGGGTTTGGCCAGGATGACTTCTTCGGGCCCGATCCTTCCCCGGCCATAGAGGGATTTCATTCCCCGGCGGGTGACTTCGATCCGGTGTTTTTCGGCCAGACCGTCGAGGAGAAGGAAGCCCACGTTGTGCCTTGTCCAGTGATAACCGCGCCCCGGATTTCCCAGGCCCAGGATGAGCTTCACTCCACCTCCTTAAAAACCAGCTACTTCTTGGGCTCTTTCTCTTTGGGTTCTTTGGCCTCTTTGCCCTCTTTCGCTTCTCGGGGCTCTTTTCCTGCTTTGGCCTCTTTCGCTTCGCGGGGCTCCTTGCCCGCTTTGCCCGGCTCGGCCACCTCGGGCTCTTCCTTCTTCTCGCCAATCCGCTCGGGCTGAGCAATTTCCCGTTCCGCTTCCGGCGTGGCCATGAGCTCTTCGTACTTCGCCTCGGAGATGGGCGGAACCACGCTGGCCAGGGTGAAGTTTTTGTCGGTCACCAGGTCGAACTTCTCCGGAGGGGCCAGGTCCCGCACATGGAGGGAATCCCCGATTTTCAGGGCGCTCACATCCACTTCGAGGAACTCGGGGATTTCCGTGGGCAGGCAGCGGACCCGGATTTCGCGCATGGTCTGCTGCTGGATTCCACCCACCTTCACCCCTTCGGCCTTGCCCACCAGGCGGACGGGGATATCGACCTCGATCTTCTCATCCATGGCCACGGCATAAAAATCGGCATGGAGGTAGGATCGATCGAGGGGATGAACCTGCAGGTCTTTCAGCATGACCACCGGGCTGCCCACCTTGTCGCTTCCCGGGCCGCTGACCTTCAGCCCGATCAGGGTGTTTTCCTTGGCCCCGCTGGTCAGGATCTTCTTTAACTCCTCGGGCCTGACGGCCAGGTGAAAGGTCTGGGTCTTGCGCCCATAGAGGACCGCCGGGATTTTCCCTTCCCGGCGAATGCGCCGGGCGGCCTCCTTTCCTCTACTCATACGCAAGACGACTTCTAATTCTCTCTGTTCCATGACTCCTCCCTTAAACGAATAGAGAACTCACCGAATCGTTGCAGTGAATCCTCTGAATGGCATCCGCCAGCATCTTGGCTACGGATAAAACTTTGAACTTCGGGCTCGATGCGGCCTGCGGGCTGAGGGGAATGGTGTTGGTGATGGTCATTTCCTGGATGATCGATTTATTCAGCCGCTCGATCGCCGGGCCGGAAAGCACCGGATGCACGCAGCAGGCATATACCCCCGCGGCCCCCTTGGTGGCCAGAGCGGAGGCCGCCTCCACCAGGGTGCCGGCCGTATCCACGATATCATCCAGGATGATGGCGTGCAGGCCCTTGACCTCTCCGATGAGGTTCATGAACTTGGCTTCGTTGGGGACATCCCGACGCTTGTCGATGATCGCCAGGGAGGCTTTCATCCTCTTGGCGAAGGCCCGGGCCCGCTCCACTCCGCCCGCGTCGGGAGACACAATCACCATGTCCCCCGAAAACTTCGTCCGCATGTATTCCAGGAGAACCGGGGCGGCAAACAGATGGTCCACCGGGATGTTGAAGAACCCCTGAATCTGCCCGGCGTGCAAGTCCATGGTGAGAACCCGGTTGGCCCCGGCGGCGGTGATCAGATCCGCGACCAGCTTGGCGGTGATGGGCGCCCGGGGGGATACCTTCCGGTCCTGACGGGCGTACCCATAGTAGGGGAGAACGGCGGTGACCCGGTTGGCCGAGGCTCGTTTCAGGGCGTCGATCATGATCAGGAGTTCCATCAGGTTCGTGTTGACCGGGGTGCAGGTGGACTGAACGACGAAGATGTCCATTCCCCGGACGCTCTCATGAATGTCCACCAGGATTTCCCCGTCGCTGAAGGTCTTGACGTCGGCCGCGCCCATGGGGCTTTCCAGAATTTCGCAGATCTCCTGGGTCAGGGGAAGGTTGGAATTTCCCGAAAAAATCCTCATATGATCCACTGCTCTCCCTCCCTCTACCGGGATCCCTTCTTAGAATAGTGGCTGGGGCGGGAGGATTCGAACCTCCGAATGCGGGTTCCAAAGACCCGTGTCTTACCGCTTGACGACGCCCCAGTAAAAAAATGCCTAAAATGCACTAAAATGCCTAAAGTTAAAAACTGGAATAACTCTATGGGAAAAAGATTTCCGCAGATGAACGCAGAAATTTTTTTCTTTCATTAAAATCCTGAAAATCTGCGTTTATCTGCGTCCCATCATTTTTTATATTCCCTGGGCGGTAATGGCCTTCCAGCCTTTGGGAAGCCCGAGTTTCTTGCTGGACTTATCGGCTTCCTCTCTCGAAGGGAAGAGGCCGAAGGTCACCGGGCCGCTACCGGACATGAGCGCTCCCCAAGCCCCCCGGCGGAGCAATTCCTCTTTCATCCCCCCAATTTTAGGATACCTGGAAAGTGCCGGAATTTCCAGATCATTTTTTAAGACCGGTAAAAGGTCCGCCAGGGTTGAATATGAAGCCCCCAAGGGCGTCCCTGCCTTCCGCTTCCCGCCCGTGAGCCGGTCGAAGGTGTCGTAGGACCAGGGAGTGGAGATGCGGAAAGGAGGAACCAGCAGCAGGAATCCCAGGCCCTCCGGCATGCTCACGGCACTCAATCTTTCCCCTTTTCCCCGGGCCAGGGCCGGCTTTTGAAAGATGAAGAAGGGGATATCCGCTCCCAGCCTGGCCGCCAGCCCCATGAGGGCATCCGAGTTCAGCCCGGTCCGGAAAAGATCGTTCAGGGCCGCCAGCACGGCGGCGGCGTTGCCGCTTCCCCCGCCCAATCCGGCGGCCACCGGAATCCTCTTCCTGATCCTGATCTCCAGGCCTTCGGGAATCCCGGTCTCCCGGCAGAAGAGCTGGGCGGCCCGCCAGGCCAGGTTGTCCATCCCCTGGGGAACTGCTTCCCCCTCGGGGATCAGCCGGATTCCCTGCCCGCCCGGGTTAATTTCCATCTCATCGGAGAGATCGACCCTCTGCAGGAGGGTCTGGATCTCGTGGTATCCGTCCGGCCGCTTTTCCAGCACCTCCAGATGAAGGTTGATTTTTGCCGGGGAAAGGAATCGCATCCCTAATGGTTCGAGCGAAAAGCCAGGTAGATGTTCCGCTCCCCCCGCTTGACCAGGAGGCGGACTACTTCATCCTTTTTTATCTTGCCGATGGCGGCCTGAAAATCGCCGAGCTTGCGGATGGCCTGCCCGTTGATCTCCTGGATGATGTCCCCCCGCTGGAGGCCCGCTTCATCCACCGGGGACCCGGATTCCACCTGGGTGACGATCACTCCTCCGGGCTCTTTCAGCCGCAACTGCCGGGCAAGCTCCGGGGTGATTTCCTGGACGCTCATTCCCAGGTCCACCTGGGCCTTCTCTTCCGTGGGAGCCGGCGCCTCCTCCTTCAGCTCGCCCACCTTCAGCTTCAGCTTCAGCGGCTTCCCTTCCCGCAGGATTTCCACTTCCACGTCTTTCCCCACGGGGGTCGCGGCCACGATGCGGGGCAGTTCATTCATCTCGTGAACTTCTTTTCCGTCGAAACGGGTGATGACGTCCCCCCGCCTGACCCCCGCCGTTTCCGCCGCCCCTCCGGCGATGACATCGGCCACCAGCGCCCCCTCGCCCTTCTCCAGGCCGAACGATTTGGCCAGTTCCGGAGTCATCTTCTGCACATACACGCCGATTCCGCCGCGGGTCACCTTCCCCTTCTTTTTCAGCTGGGGAATGATCTCCCGGGCCACGTTGATGGGAATGGCAAACCCGATTCCCTGCCCCGAGGCCACGATGGCGGTGTTGATCCCCACCACTTCCCCGTTGATGTTGAAGAGCGGCCCTCCGCTGTTGCCGGGGTTGATGGAGGCGTCGGTCTGGATGAAATCATCGTAGGGCCCGGAGCCGATCGCCCGGCCTTTGGCGCTCACGATTCCCACGGTCACCGTGTGGGACAGGCCGAAGGGGTTCCCGATGGCCATGACCCATTCCCCGATCTCCACTTTGTCCGAGTCTCCCAATTCCACCACGGGTAGATCGTTCCAGGACTTGATTTTGATCAGGGCCAGGTCGGTCTTGGGGTCCCGGCCGATGATCTCGGCGTCAAATTCTTTTTCCGTGGAAAGGCGGACGCGGATCTCACTGGCCCCTTCGATGACGTGGTTGTTGGTGATGATATGCCCGTCCTTATCGATGATGAACCCCGAACCCAGGGACCGCTGGACCAAATCTCTCTGGGGGTTCTCACCGAAGAAACGGTTGAAGAATTCCTCGCCGAAGAAATCCTTGAAGAGGTCCCGTTCCCGGGAGGGCGGGGAGAACTGGCGGAAGACCCTTCCTCCCCCTTTGACCACCTTCTTGGTGCTGATGTTCACCACCCCGGGTTTGACCCGCCGGGTCAATTCCACAAAGAGCTGGGAAGAGATAGCGGAGGGCGATGCCGCCACGCTGACCTTCTTCGTCCCCATGAGCTCCACCGGGCTGGACATGGACCGGGCGGGGAAGAAGGATGCCATCAGGAGCCCCGCCCCCAGCCCCAAGAGGGCCACCATCACCAGACTGACCACCCCGAATCTTCGGGGGTTCGGTCCCGTGCGCCCATTCTCGGATGCCATAATTCTCTCCTTAATACTTAGTCCATCGATTCATAAATTCGATAACGAATTTATTTACTCTGGACTTAGTGCTGAGTGAGCAATTGTATCCATGACCCGCTGGAGAATACATGTCTGTATTTGCGAATCGAAGCACTTAGTGCTCTCTCCGCTGAAAAAAATCTCTCCGTCTTAGTCGAGGAGTCGCATAGCTGTATGGTTTGATCGTCAGAACATCGAAATCGTCAAGGGGGATCTTGCGACGATGAGACGATACGACGATAAGACCACGCGGCGGTTCTATCCTTTCGCTTCGCGAATATATCTCCATCGCAGGTCGGCCAGCAGGTGATCTATCAGCTTTTCTTCGTCCGCCGTCAGGTTCCCCTGGGTCTTCTCTTTGAGCATCCCCAGCAGGTCGATGGTCTGTTTGGCCAGGGGAAGATGCCGATCCGGCTTCTGGGTCAGCGGGTCGGGAACTTCTCCCAGGTGAACCAGGGCAGACGTGCTCAGGGACAGAATAAAAGAAGAAAAGTTAATCTCCGGGATTTCGGGCGTCCTTTCCCGCTTTTCTTCCTCCGCTTTTCTTCCCTCCTGGGAGGAGGCGGCCTCCGCCTTCGGGGCTTCTCCTTTTCCTGTCTCATCGGCCTGGGTGGAGGCTCTTTTATCGCGAATCGTAAATCCCTTCTTATCCTCGCCGCTTTCCATGGTGTCTCTCCAAACAGGGCACGCTGCAGCGTGCCCCTACTAGCCTTTCTCCTTTTCCTTCATCTGCCGCCAGGTGTAATGGATCCGCTGGAACACGGTGATGTTGGTGAAAACGGCCAGAATCCAGATGACGATGGGCATGAGCGATTCGATGGCCGCGCCCAGAAAAATCAGCAAAATCCGTTCCGGCCGCTCCATCAGCCCCACGTTGCACCTGGGGATCAGGGTCTCTGCCCGGGCCCGGGTGTAGGGAACCAGAGCCGTGCCCATGATGGCCAGGCCGAGCAGGACCTGGTACCCAACCCGGCCCTGACGAGAGTAAAAGATCAGGAGCCCCACCAGCAGGCTCAGGTCGGAGTACCGGTCCAGGACGGAGTCCAGGAAGGAACCGAAGGCGCTGGTCTCCTGGCAGTTGCGGGCCACGGCGCCGTCCAGAATATCGAAGAAGCCGGCCAGAACGATCAGGCCGCATCCCGTCAGCCACTCCCCCTCGGCCAGAGCCCAGGCGGACAGTCCGTTCAAGCCCATTCCGATGAACGTCAGGGTGTTGGGCCGAAGACCCAGCCGCCGAACCAAACGAGATGTCCCTTGGAGAACCGGGTCGAGACCGTCCCCGATCAGTGCCTTGAGCATGGGCGGATGCCGTCCCTACCTCTCGCGCCGGCCCTGGATGTACTCCTCCAGCTTCTGCCGCGCCTCCTGGTCCGGAATCTGTTGGGGCGGGTGTTTCATGGTGTACGCCGAAACTGAAATCAGGGGTCCCCCGATCTTCCGTTTCCGGGCCAGCTGGCAGCAACGAATGGCATCGATGGTCACTCCCGCGCTGTTGGGAGAATCCTCCACCGAGAGGCGGAGCTCCACGTTCAGGGGAACTCCCCCGAATCCCCGGCCTTCGAGGCGCAGGAAGCAGACCTTGTTGTCCTTCTGCCAGGGGACGTAATCGCTCGGGCCGATGTGGATATTCCGGTCATCCAGGGGAGAATCCAGAATGGATTGGACGGCCTCGGTTTTGGAGATCTTCTTCGACTGCAGGCGATGGTGATTCAGCATATTCAGAAAATCGGTGTTGCCCCCCACGTTCAACTGGTACGTCCGGTCCACCCGCACCCCCCGGTCCACGAAGAGCTGGGTCAGGGCCCGGTGGAGGATGGTCGCCCCGAGCTGGGCTTTCACGTCATCCCCCACCACCGGAATCTTCCGCTCGGCAAATTTTCGACCCCATTCCGGGGAGGAGACGATGAAGACCGGCATGCAGTTGATCAGGCTCACTCCCGTGTTCAGGCAGCAGTCCGCATAATAGCGGGTGGCTTCCTCCGATCCCACGGGGAGGTAGTTCAGAAGGATCTCCGCCCGGGCATCCCGCAGGATCTTTTCCACGTCGCACGGCTTCTCGTCCGCCACGAGGAAGGTCTGGTCTTCCGGGTATTCCTTCATGTGCGGAGAAATCCCGTCCAGCACCTGCCCCATCTGGACGATGGTTTTGGAGTTGGTCACCCCGGGAGTGATCTCCCAGGTGCAGTTGGGTTTGGCGTAGATGGCTTCGGCCAGGGGTTTTCCCACCTTCCGCCGGTCCACGTCAAAGGCCGCCACCACTTCCAGGTCTCCCGGTTGGTAGCCGCCCAGGTCGTAATGCATCAACCCCAACTTCTCCGTGCCCTCATGGGTCTGGTAGTATTCGATACCTTGAATCAGGGAGCTTGCGCAATTGCCCACGCCCACAACCGCCAGCCTGATCTTCTCCATTGCTTCAGCCCCTCTTTGGGAATCTATTTTCTTGCCGCCCCCGGATGAAAACCAAAAACCAACCCCTCCGTGCCACCCTTCCTCCGGAATCCCGCTCTCAGGAATTCCAGCGGACGGTCAGCTCCCCTTCCAGGACATCGACGCGGAATCGAGATCCCTCATTCCAGTGCAGGGTGAGGGGGATTTTGACCCGCTCATCGATCCGCCGCTTGAGGAAACGGGCCCCGTACTTCAAACTGAAACCGATTTCCGCCAGGGTCTTCAGCGCCGCTTCGGTGTATTCCAGGGATTTTCCGTAGGTACCGAGGCTTTTCTGAATTCCCTCCAGATAACGCCCGGCGATCTTTTCCACCTCTTCTTCGGTCAGGGGAGAAAAGACCTCGATGTCATCCACGCGGTTGAGAAACTCGGGGGAGAAATGGTTTTCGGCCTCGCGCAGAACCGCCTGTTTCACGGTGTGGAGATGCTGGGAATCCACCAGGAACCCCATGGGCTTGGTGAACCGCTTGAACTCATCCGACCCCAGGTTGGAGGTCATGATGAGCACCGTGTCGCTGAAGTACACCTTTCTTCCCCGGCCATCGGTCAGGAAGCCCTCGTCGAAGACCTGGAGGAAGAGATTGAGCACATCCGGGTGAGCCTTCTCCACCTCGTCCAGCAGCACCACCGTGTAGGGGTTGTCCCGGATCTGGTTGGTGAGCACGCCCCCCCTCTCCGAACCCACAATCCCCCGGGGCATGCCGATGAGTTTATCCACCGAGATGGCTGAATCCCGGTACTCGGACATGTCCAGGCGAACCATCTTATTATCATCGCCGAAGAGAAATTCGGCCAGGGACTTGGCCAGCTCCGTCTTCCCCACTCCGGTCGGCCCCAGGAAAAGGAGGACCCCGTCAGGCCGCTCGAAGCGCTCCTTCAAGGGGCCCTTGTTCAACCTCAGGTTCCGGGCCACCGCCCGGATGGCTTCTTTCTGCCCCACCACGCGCTGGGCCAGGGACGCCTCCACGTCCTTGAAGCGGTGGGTCGTGTCGCGGAAGACCATCTCCCGGGGGATCCGGGTCTCCTGGGAGATGATCTGAATGACGTCATCCGCCCCCACCGGCCGTCCGAATTCTTCCATTTCCACCCGGACGGAAGCGGTGTCCAGCCAGTTGATGGCCTTGTCGGGCAGACGAAGGTTGTGCTGATACCGCGCCGACATGTTCAGGGCGGTTTCGATGGCCTCGTCGGCGATCTGAACCGAGTAGTTCTTTTCCAGGCGGGGCCGGATCCCGCGGAGAATTTCCCGGGCTTCGTCCACGTTCGGTTCCTGGACGGTCACGATCCGGAACCGCCGGGCCAGGGCTTCGTCCTCGGCGATGTGGATCTTGTACTCGCTGGCCGTGGTTGCCCCGATGATCTGCACCTCTCCCCGGGCCAGGGAGGACTTGAAGATCGTGGCCGCGTCCGTGGGCACGCCCATGGCTGTTCCCGCGCCGATCAGGGTATGCGCCTCATCGACGAAGAGGATGATATTGCGGCGGCGCTTGACCTCCTTGATCACATTCTCGATGCGGTCCTCGAACATGCCCCGGAACATGGTTCCCGCCACCAGGGTGTTCATCTGCAGGTTAACAACCTGGAAATTCCTCAGCCGTTTGGGCACCGTATCGGGGGCCAGTTCCAGTTTGGCCGCCAGGCCTTCCACCAGGGCCGTCTTTCCCACCCCCGGCTCTCCCAGGATCATGACCGAGTTGGGCCGGTCCCGATGACAGAGGATTTCCATCATCTGACGGATTTCCCCATCCCGGCCGATGATGGGAGGTAGCTTACCCTGCCGGGCCAGCCGGTTCAGGTTCATGCCAAAGTTGTTCAAGTAAGGGGGCAGGTCGTAACGCTTTTTGAACTCTTCGCTCTTCTCGTCCAGGACCTTGGTTTCCAGGGAAATCACCCGGCTGGCCGCGTTGGGCTCCACCCCCATCCCCCGCAGGATGCGCACGGGGATATTCTGTCCTTCCTGGAATATGGCCTTGAGAAGATCGGTGGTCTCGATCACCTTCCGGCCGGAATTGATCGCCGAGTCCCAGGCCAGTTTGAAAATGGTCTTAGTGGAGGGGGGGACCTTCATTCCTCCTCCCCACACCTGCTTGGAGGAGTTCAGGTATTCCCGCAGCGAAAGGACCGCATCCCGGGGGCTGAAGTTCAGCTTCTCGGCGATTTCCGCGAAGAGGTTGGACTCCACCTCGGTGATGGCCAGAAAGATATGCTCCACCCCCAGGTAATGATGCTGCCTTTTCTGCGATTCCTGGATCGCCGAAGACAGAACCCGGTGGGCCTTTTCGGAGAGGTAATCTTTGTAATTGCTGAGGTCAATCATGATGATACCGCGGGGAGACGGGCGTTATTCCCGCTTTCCCGATCTGCCGGTCCAATCCCGCTTCCGGCGCGAAACGGCCGAGCTGCGCCGCTCCAGTTCTTCCAGAGTCTTTCTGGACTTTTCGTCTACCTCCCGGGGAACCTGAATTTTCAGGCACAGGATCTGATCTCCCCTGCCGCCCCCCTGGAGGAACGGAATTCCCCGCTTGGGAATATGAATTTGATCTCCCGACTGAACTCCGGCGGGGATTTTCACCCGTGCGGTTCCGTCGAGGGTGGAAACCTCCACCTCGGTTCCCAGGGCCGCTTCCCAGATGGCCAGGGAAAGTCCGGCGTATAAATCATCCCCTTTTCTTCCGAAATGGGGATGCGGCTTCACCCGGATCTCGGCCACCAGATCGCCTTTGAGACCCGCGGCCTTTCCCGCGTGTCCCCGGTGGGGGAGGTAGAGCCGGCAATGATCATTCACTCCGGGGGGAATCTGAACCGTAACCGCTCTTCTCCGGCCAACCCAGCCTTTCCCGGAACAAATCTCGCAGCGTTGGGTGTACACTTTTCCGGTTCCCTGGCAGCGGTCACATTCCTTGGCCGAGGCCGAGGGAGGGAGACCCACCTGGATCTGTCCCGCTCCGCCGCATTGCCCGCAGAATTTTCGCGGGCCTTCCGCGTTGACCCCGCTCGCGCCGCAGGTCACGCAGGGAATCTCCTGAAGGACTTGAACTTTCTTCGCCACCCCGCGGGCCGCGCCCTCCAGGTCGATCTCCAGGGTTACATGGATGTCTTTCCCCTTGGAGGAAGCCTGTTCGGCGCCGAGTCGTCCGCCGTCAAAACCCGGCTCCCAGAGATCCTCGAACCCTTCCAGGCTGTTTTCTTCTTCCGCTTCCTCCAGAATCTCATCCCAGAAATCCTCCTGGAAGGGAAAATCAATTCCCAGCCGATCGTATCTTTCCCTCCGGGCCTTGTTGGAAAGAATCTCATACGCTTCCAAGATCTCTCGAAAGCGAAAATCTGCAGTTCTGTTGCCCGGTTGGGGTGCGGATTGATAGGTGCGGGCTAGTCTCTGGTATGCCTTCTCGACCTCCTCTTCGGTCGCGCCTCTTCGAATTCCCAAAATGTCGTAATAATCTTTTCTGGATGCCATCAATGAAAAACCCGGTCATTCTCCCGGAAGAACCACCCGACAGGTTTCCTATATACCACAAACCAGGTTCCTATTTCAACACAAAATATGGCTGCGGGAAAAGCCTTGGGAATGCCCGGAAGGCGGGCGTAAACAGAAGGGAGATCAGTGAAATGATTATGGAAAAAAAACTTAACCGCAGAGGTCGCAGAGCACGCAGAGATTAAAATGGCCAAAAGCTTAAGGCCGGACGCCGCAGGGAAGCGGCCCCTTTTCCAACGCTCCCCGGAAGGTCAAAAACACCAAAGGTCTTTCTACCGATGATCTCTGCGTTCTCTGCTTCCTCTTCGTTCATCCTCTTGTCTTCACCCCCGGAGGATCGAAAGGCAAGGAGGACTCAATCTCCATAAAATGATTTGGGTTCTTGTCTTTCTCAATAAAAAGCTCTGCGGTCTCCGCGTACTCTGCGGTTGATTTTTTTCTTCACGGTCGGAGAACGCAGAGACTCTTATAATTTCCTAAGGAATAAAAAAAGGGGGGGAGATGATTTCTCCCCCCTTGCCTAGGCGTCTTACTTCTTCTCTTCGAACTCCGCGTCCACCACGTCCTCATCCGGCTTTCCGGCCTGGGGTCCGGGCCCGCCCGGGCCGGCGCCGGGTTTTTGTTGGGAAGTCTGCTGGTACATGATCTCGGCGAGATGGTGGGAGGCCTTCGTCAGAATCTCCATTTTCTCTTTGATCCGGCTGGTGTCGCCGCTTTCAATGGCCTGCTTGGCCTCCTTCAGGGCCCCTTCGATGGCATTGACCTCGCTGACCGGAATCTTCTCCCGGTTTTCATTCAGGATTTTTTCCGTCTGGTAAACCAGGGTGTCGGCCTGGTTGCGCAGCTCCACTTCCTGGCGATGCTTCTTGTCTTCCGCCGAATGGGACTCCGCATCTTTCACCATCTTCTCCACTTCGTCTTTGTTCAAGCCGCTGGAGGCGGTGATGGTGATGGCCTGCTGTTTCCCCGTGGCGTTGTCCTTGGCCGAAACGTTGAGAATGCCGTTGGCATCGATGTCGAAGGTCACCTCGATCTGGGGGATTCCGCGCGGCGCGGAAGGAATTCCCATGAGGTGGAATTTACCCAGGGTCCGGTTGTCCCGGGCAATGTCCCGCTCTCCCTGGAGAACGTGGATCTCCACGCTGGTCTGGCTGTCCGCCGCGGTGGAGAAGATTTCGCTCTTCCGGGTGGGAATGGTGGTGTTCCGGTCGATGAGCCGGGTCATCACTCCACCCAGGGTCTCGATTCCCAGGGATAGCGGGGTTACATCCAGGAGAAGAACATCTTTGACCTCTCCCCCCAGAACTCCCGCCTGCACGGCGGCGCCCATGGCCACCACTTCATCCGGGTTCACGCCCCGGTGGGGCTCCCGGCCGAATAACTGTTTGACCAGTTCCTGCACTTTGGGGATCCGGGTGGATCCGCCCACCAGAACGACTTCATTGATCTGGCTGAACTTCAGCCCCGCATCCTCCATGGCCTGTTTGCACGGGGGCAGGGACTTTTCCAGAAGGTCCATGACCAGGGATTCAAACTTGCCCCGGGTCAGCTTGAGGTTCATGTGCTTGGGGCCGGAAGCGTCGGCGGTTACGAAGGGCAGATTGATCTCCGTCTCCATGGTGGAAGAGAGCTCGATCTTGGCCTTTTCCGCCGCTTCCTTCAGCCGCTGCAGGGCCATGAGGTCCTTGCTCAGGTCAATCCCCTGATCTTTCTTGAATTCGGCCACCAGCCAGTCGATGATCCTCTGGTCCAGGTTGTCCCCCCCCAGATGGGTGTCCCCGTTGGTGGATTTGACCTCCACCACATTGTCCCCGACTTCCAGGATGGAGATGTCAAAAGTGCCCCCCCCGAAGTCATAGACGGCGATGGTCTCGTCTTTCTTTTTGTCCAGACCGTAAGCTAGGGCCGCGGCCGTGGGTTCATTGATGATCCGACGGACATTCAGCCCGGCGATGACCCCCGCATCCTTCGTGGCCTGGCGCTGGCTGTCGTTGAAATAGGCCGGCACGGTGATGACCGCGTCGGTCACCTTCTCCCCCAGGTAATCCTCAGCCGACTTCCTCAGCTTCTGAAGAATCATGGCCGAGATTTCCGGCGGGGAGTATTCCTTGTCCTTAATCTTCACCCGGGCCGCCCCGGTCCCGTCCTGGATCACTTTGTAGGGGACCATCTTCATTTCTTCGCTGACTTCGTTGTACCGGCGGCCCATGAAACGTTTGATGGAATAGACGGTATTTTCAGGGTTGGTGACCGCCTGCCTCCTGGCCACCTGCCCCACCAGACGGTTTCCGTCCTTGGCAAAACCGACTACGGAAGGTGTTAAACGGCTGCCCTCTTCGTTGATGATGACCTTGGGGTCGCCCCCTTCCATCACGGCAACGACCGAGTTTGTCGTTCCCAGATCAATCCCGATAATTTTGGCCATTTTCCTTTCCTCCAATCCCTCATGCCCTGGAGGGCCATATTTGAAAAACTAATTCTCTAAGCTTTTTAAAAACTTAATCATCAATTTCGGCCCTGTCAAGGCGAACGTCTGTCGTTTCCTTCCCCCCGCAGCAGGTCCAGCCCGCCCCTAACCTCCCTCCCCCTTGCGGGAGAGGGTCGGGGTATCGAGCATTTCTCCTTTTCCGCCAGGCCAAGGCTGGGAAGCCTGACGCAATCAGCTGGGGCTTTCTCTCAAGCGCGGTCGCCTGCGGTCTTGGATCGCCCCTTGGCCGGAGGCTTGGAAAAAACCATTTCATTCTTGAGGCTTACATCCGCCTCCACGGTATCCCCCTCGGAGAACTCTTTCTCCAGGAGTTTGAGCGCCAGGGGGTCCTGAATGAAGCGCTGAATCGCCCGTTTGAGAGGCCGAGCCCCGTAAACCGGATCAAATCCTTCCTTGGCCAGAAACTCCTTGGCCCGATCGGTCAGAACCAGGGAGATCTTCTTCTCCGCCAGCCGCTTCCTCAGGTTCCGCAGCTGGATCTCCACAATTTCTTTAATATTTTCAAAGGTGAGCGCGTGGAAGATGATCACCTCGTCCACCCGGTTCAAGAACTCGGGCTTGAAATGAGCCTTCAGGGCATCGAGAACCCGGCGGCGCATCTCTTCATAGTCTTTCGCTCCTAAATCCTGAATCCATTGGCTTCCGATGTTGGAGGTCATGATGAGGACCGTATTCTTGAAGTCCACCGTCCTCCCTTTTCCGTCCGTGAGGCGCCCGTCATCCAGAATCTGAAGCAGGGCGTTGAAGACCTCCGGGTGGGCCTTCTCCACTTCGTCGAAGAGGACCACCGCGTAGGGTTTGCGGCGCACCGCCTCGGTGAGGTATCCTCCCTCTTCATAGCCCACATACCCCGGAGGAGCCCCGATCAACCGGGCCACCGAATGCTTCTCCATGAATTCGGACATATCCAGGCGGACCATGGCCTGTTCGTCGTCGAAGAGAAATTCCGCCAGGGCCCGGGCCAGCTCGGTCTTTCCCACCCCGGTGGGGCCCAGGAAGAGGAAAGACCCGATGGGACGGTTGGGGTCCTGGAGATCGGCTCTCGCCCGCCGGACAGAGTTGGAAACCAGGCGAATGGCCTCTTCCTGGCCCACCACGCGCTTCTTCAGGCGGGATTCCATCTTGAGGAGCTTTTCGATCTCCCCCTCCATCATTTTGGAAACGGGAATCCGGGTCCATTTGGCCAAGACTTCGGCCACGTCTTCCGCGTCTACCTCCTCCTTCAGCATCCTGTGCTCTTTTTGCTGGGCGGCCAGGGCCTGGTTCTCCTTCTCCAGGCTCTTCTGGAGTTCGCTGATTTTTCCGTAGCGGATCTCCGCCACCCTGGCCAGGTTCCCCTCGCGCTCGGCCTGCTGTTCCTGTCTCCGGGCTTCTTCGATCTGCTCTTTCAGGGAGCGGATCTTCTGGATGGCCGCTTTTTCCTTCTGCCATTGGGCCTTCATGGCCCCGCTCTGATTCCTGAGCTCGGCCAATTCCTTATCGATCTTCTCCAGGCGCTCCCGGGAGGCCTTGTCCTTCTCCTTCAGCAGGGCCTGGCGCTCGATCTCCGTCTGGGTGATCTTCCGCTCCACTTCGTCCACTTCCACGGGCAGGCTGTCGATCTCGATGCGCAGGCGCGAGGCGGCCTCATCGATCAGGTCGATGGCTTTATCCGGAAGGAAACGGTCGGAAATGTAACGATGGGAGAGCTTGGCCGCGGCCACAATGGCCGAATCCTGGATGCGCACCCCGTGGTGAACCTCATAGCGCTCCTTCAACCCCCGCAGGATGGCGATGGTGTCTTCCACCGTGGGCTCGGAGACCATGACCGGCTGGAAACGCCGCTCCAGGGCGGCATCTTTTTCCACGTGCTTGCGGTATTCGTTGATGGTCGTCGCCCCGACGCAGCGCAGCTCCCCCCGGGCCAGGGCCGGTTTGAGCATGTTGGAGGCATCCATGGCCCCTTCGGCCGCGCCCGCCCCCACCAGGGTGTGGAGTTCATCGATGAAGAGAATGATCTCCCCCCCGGCATCGGTGATCTCTTTCAGGAGAGCCTTGAGCCGGTCCTCAAACTCTCCCCGGTATTTGGTCCCGGCAATCAGGGCGCCCAGATCCAGGGCGACCAGCTTCTTGTTTTTGAGGGACTCCGGAACGTCTCCGTTTACGATCCGCTGGGCCAGGCCCTCCACGATGGCCGTCTTGCCCACACCGGGCTCCCCGATCAGAACCGGGTTGTTCTTCGTCCGGCGGGAGAGAACCTGGAGCACGCGGCGGATTTCGTCATCCCGGCCGATGACCGGGTCGAGCTTTCCCTTGCGGGCCAGGTCGGTCAGGTCCCGGGTGTACCGGGTCAGGGCCTGGTACTTCTCCTCCGGATTCTGGTCCGTGACCCGCTGGGAGCCGCGGACGGCCATGAGGACCTTGTAGATGCTGTCCTTGTCGGCCCCCAGGCCGGTCAGGATCAGGGAGGCCGCCCCGTCCCGCTCCTCCAGGATGGCCAGGAGCATGTGCTCCGTGCTCACGTAGGCGTCTTTCAGCCGCTCCGCCTCCTGGAAGGAGCTGTCCATCACCTTTTTCAAACGGGGGGATATATACACCTGCCCGACTCCCCCCCCGTATACTTTGGGAATCTTGCCCAGAGCTTCTTCCAGCCTGGAAGCGAGGGACGGAACAGACACCCCGAGTTTCTGGAAAACCCCGGGGATGATCCCCTCGGTCTGCTGAATCAGGGCCAGAAGGAGATGCTCGGGCTCGATCTGCTGCTGCTCGCGCTTCTCGGCGACGGCCTGAGCTTCCTGCAGGGCTTCCTGGGCTTTTAGGGTCAATTTATCGAAGCGCATTTATTTTCCTTTCCAAATCAAGAACAAAGGGTCCGCAGATTTCGCAGATTCACGCAGAAAAATACATTTTAGCGATAAATTCATAGAATGAATACTTTTTTGACCGAGGAAATCATGGTCCCAGAAAAAAAGGGGGGCTCTTCGCCCCCCCTCGGGAGTGTATTCTCAGCCCACTTCTACTTTGATCTGTTTGGGTTTGGCCTCTTCCGCCTTGGGAATCGAAACTTCCAGGATCCCGTCCCTAAACCGCGCTTTCACCTTTTCCTGCTGCACCGTGCTGGGAAGAGTGAAAGCCCTCATGAACGACCCATAGGTCCTTTCCATACGATGATAGCTCTCCTCTTTCACGTCCTTTTCCATCTTCTTTTCGCCCCTGAGGGTCAGGGTGTTGTCTTTGACCTCGATGGAGATTTCCTCTTTGGTTACCCCCGGAAGCTCCACGTTCAGGACGATTGAATCCTTCGTCTCATAGATGTCCACCGCCGGGACCCACGCCCCTTGAGCCATCTCCTCCTCGGTCCACGGAGTCCGGGTTCTGAAGTCCGACATCAAGCGGTTCATTCTCTCCTGTAAAGAAGACATTTCCCTGAAAGGATCCCAACGAATCAGCGCCATAGGTTTTTCCTCCTTTCACCTTATTTTATCCATTGGCTCGTTTCAACATAAAAGTAAGCACCGATCCGCCTCTTGTCAACCCCGGGGAAACAAAATTGGGCAATGAATTCATGGGGTGAGGCTTTTGGAGGAGGAAATGAAGATGAAGAAAAAAAATCACCGCAGAGCACGCAGAGACCGCAGAGCAAACAAGTTGGAATGATGGAATCATGGTTAAATCGAATGGCAAAATAATAAATCCTTGTTCATCCATTATTCCATTGTTCCACT
>JAPLIW010000623.1 GCA_026388915.1 Deltaproteobacteria bacterium | reverse complement strand
TGATGGTTGGGGGCGAGGATCTTTCCTCCGATGGCGAAATTGCTGCCGATGCCGCAGTGGCAATTCCCCAGCCGGCCCAGATCTTCCAGGTTGGTAGCCGCCAGGCGAGCGCAGGGGTTCAGGCCGATCCCGAATTCGGCGTAGTTGAAAGCCTTCTCGTCTCCCAGTGCTTCGAGCGTGTCGCGGAACCTGCGGGCCGACGGCCCTCCCTGGATGTCCACCACCTTCCCCCCTTTGATGATGAGCGTAACCGGGTCATACATCGTAACCCCCACGCTCATGATGCTCACGTCGATGACGGCTTTCCCCTCCGCCGTTCCCTCCACCGGGGAGATATTGATCTCGCTGTCCGGGAAAGCTGCGAACTGGCCGGGTTTCTTGAAAAGACCGGTCTCGTATTGTACGGGTCGGCCTTTGACTTCCCCCCGGATATCCGTTCCCAGGGGAGAGGTGATGCGGACCTCCTTGCTTGCAGCCAGAACCGCGCCCAATTTTCTTCCCATCCGGTCACAGGCCTCATAATCTGCCTCGATGGCACCCACACAGAGGGCGTCCTCGGTGATTTCGCACATGGTGGAACCTCGCTTTCCGGCTTTGATCGCTTCCACCCTCGCCTTGGTATGGGTCTGAGACCAGGTCGATGGCTGAAGGAATACATCGGCCTCCCGGAAAGCAGCGACAATGGGCTCAGGGAGCTGGGCTCCGTGGGTTTTGACCGGAGGGATCATGATGATGATCGGAGTAGCGCCGACCGCATAGGCAGCTCCAGCCAGGGCTTCGGCAATCCGCAGTTTATTGGTGTCCGTGGAGACCAGAACCGTCTCCCCCGGCTTCACCCCGCCGCATTCCATACATTTCAACGCCCCCCGCATCATTTGGATGGGGCTGGAAACGCCTGGGGTGTAGTGCCAGTAAGAAATGGGCCATTCTCCTCTGCCGCTCATAAAATCCTCCTTCAACGGTAGAATGGCAATATTCTACCCCGGATTATCCCAAAATCCAAATCCATACTCGGCATCGTGATGGCTATAAAAGAATGCCGAGGCGATTCATGAATCGCCCCGACGCAGGCGGGCAATTTTCAAGGATATGGGAAAAGATTGAACCCTTGACAGATTACCGGATGGGTTAATATACTGCCAATAGATTTCAAGAAGAGGCTGAGGGAAGATGTAGGAAACGAATAACGCTTAACAAGAAGGGGAGGTTGCGATGAGAAAAAGAAGATGGTGGATGATTCTAGGCGGGTTCGCGGTGGTACTGACCTTATCCTTATTCCTTCTGGGCGGGCATGCCGAGGCCCAGGCCCAGAAAGCGGCGCAACCCATCAAGTGGGTATTTGCCACCAACCCCGGGCCGGCAGCCAACACCTGGACGTTCTATCCCTACCCGCGTTTTCAGAAGCTCCTGGAAAAGAATTCCGGCGGGCGCCTCGTCCTGGACACCAAGATGGGACTATTCCCGGTGAACGAGGTGGTGCACGCGGTCATCGCCGGGCGGGCCGACATCGGCTGGGAAAGGATCCCCTGGGTCGCCGGCACGTTCCCCCAGTGGGATTACGCCCTTCCTTTCTTCTGGGACAACATTTTCGAATATGAGGCCTTTCTCAATGATCCCAAGCTGATTGCCCTCGAAAAGAAATCTTACGGCGAAAAGGGTCTGGTAAAGATCGCCGACATCGCCGTGGAAGCGCTGGACGGCATCTGGGCCAAAAAGGCGGTGGCCACGGTGGACGACTTCAAGGGGTTTAAAATCCGGACCTCCGGGTTGATCACCACCCTGTCTATGAAGCTCCTGGGCGCCTCCCCCCTGACCATTCCTACTGCGGAAATCATGGAAGCCTTATCCAGGGGCACGGTGGATGCTATCCAGACATCCCGCGGCTGGGCACTGGGATTTGGTCTCGCGGACGTCTGCACCAACGTGAGTTTCTGGAGATTTCAGTCGGTGTTCGGCGGCATGCTGGTGGTGAACAAGGCCAAGTTTGACGCCCTGCCCGCGGACCTGAAAAAGATCGTTCTGGATACGGGGAGAGAGATGCAGGGGCAGACCATCTTCGGGGCCAAGGTGGAAGAGCTGGAGGCGGATGTGGGGCTGAAAGTCAGCCGGCTGAAAGTGACCCAACCCGCTCAAGCCGAAATCAACAAGGCGCGGGAAATTGTCCGGCCCACGGTTGATGAATGGCTGAAAATCGCCGGCCCCCACGGAAAGGAAGCGCTGGCCATCGCCGCCAATTACGCCGGCGGGGCGAAGGTTCTTTTAAAGAAGTAGGGCGCAGGGGCGACCCGCCGGGTCGCCCCTACATATCTCCCGAAAGAGGGGAGAGGTTTACTCCAGGGCAACGGCAAACATCTTGGAATGGTTTTGAACCATGAATCGCTTGGTTTCGGTCATCGAGAGAATCGCCTATTTCGGAGGATACCTGTCCGGGTGGCTAGTGCCGCTCATGATGATGCTGGTGGTCGTCGATGTCTTCATGAGGTACGTGATGCACCGGCCGCTCATGGTATCCGATGAGTTCAGCGCCTACATGCTTGTGGCCCTTTCCTTCCTCGGTTTGGCTTATACCTGGAGGGAAGGGGGGCACGTCCGAATTGAGGTCCTGGTAAGCCACTTTCGTGGCAAGCTCTACGACTGGGTCCGGCTGATCGGATTGATCCTGACCTTTATCTTCATGATTGAATTGGACCGGGCGGCCTACAAGATGATCGTGTATGCGCTCCAGATCAATTTACGGTCGTCAACCTGGCTTATGTTTCCTCTCTTCTGGCCCCAGTTGACGGTATTCATCGGTTTTATCCTGCTCACCCTGCTGGTGTTGATCGATATCATCCGGACCGGGGGCAAGATCCGGGCGGGCAAGAAAGCGGAGGCCTGATCAAGTGAGCCTGGAACTGCAATCTTTGATCCTGCTGGGGGGGATGTGTCTTCTTTTGGCCTTTGGCATTGAGATTGCGCCGGCCATGGGCATCGTCGCCGGGCTCGGCCTGATCTTCTTCGTGAACCAACCGATGGACTATTTTGCCCGGGCCGCCTTTGACATCATGAACTCCTTCACCTTTACGGCCATCCCGCTCTTTGTTTTCATGGGGACCATCTATGCCACCACCGGGATTGTAAGAGGACTGTTCGTGGGGGCCGAAAAGATTTTCGGGAACGTCCCCGGAAGCCTGGCCTCGGCCATGATCGTGGCCAACGCCATTTTCGGGGCCATCTCCGGCTCCAGCCTGGCGGCCGCCGCCACCTTCGGGCGAATTTGCTTCCCCGAGATGGAAAGGGCGGGCTACGATCCCAAGATGTCCCTAGGGGCCATCGCCATTTCTGGGACGCTGAGCGTCCTCATCCCCCCCTCCCTCATCATGATCGTTTACGGCGGGTGGCAGGATGTATCCGTGGCCCGGCTCTTCGCCGGAGGGGTGGTGCCAGGCATCATCCTGACCCTATTTTTCGTGATCACCGTAACCATTCTGGTTTTGCGCAATCCCAGCCTGGCCCCCAAAACCGCAACCCGCCAATATTCGATGAAGGAAAAAATGACCGCCCTGTGGGATATTTTTCCGTTCCTGGTGGTCATTACCATGGTGCTGGGCACGACCTTCTCCGGGATCATGACCCCGACGGAGTCGGCGTCCCTGGGGGCCTTCCTGAGCATCATCCTCGCCCTGCTCTTCCGGCAGATGACTTACAAGGCGCTCAAGGAAAGCATGCTCTCGGCGGTGAATGTAAGCGCCATGATCGCTTTTGTCCTTTTCAGCGCCCGCATGCTGGGGCAGGTCTTTCAGTACATCGGACTTACCGAGGCGACCGCCAGCTTCATGACCAATCTGGATCTGAGCAAATATACGATGCTGGGCATCATCTGCATTTTGTATCTCATCCTGGGCTGCTTCTTCGACTCTCTGTCCATGCTGGTGCTGACTCTTCCCTTTGTGGCTCCCATTGTCAAGAGTCTGGGATTCGATTTCATCTGGTTTGGGGTTCTCTATGTGGTCCTGGCGGAAATCGGCCTGGTCACCCCTCCCTTCGGCCTGAACCTCTTTGTGCTCAAGGGGGTTGTGCCCAAATATGAGATTACTTTCATCTTTGCGGGCACGGTCCCGTTCCTGATTCCCACCGGTATTCTTCTGGTGCTGATGATCCTTTTCCCCGACCTGGTTTTGTGGCTCCCCAATTTGATTTACGCGAAGTAGCGCCGGATCCACGATCAGGCCTGAAGAATCTTCTCGAGGTCAGACTTGAACGACAACCTTGCCCGCTTTGGCCTTGGGATCGAGGAGGATTTCAAAGGCTTTGGGCAGGTCGGTCAGGGGGAACTGGTGGGAGATGAGGGGGCTGAGTCTTACCTGACCGGCCTTGATCAGTTCCAGGGCTGACTGAAAGTCCCAGCAGTACCCGCGGCACCCCCGGATCTGGATTTCCTTCTGGACAAAAAGGTTGATGGGGAAGTGAATGTGGTGGGCTTCTTCGAACAGGCCGATGAGGGCGCAGATTCCGCCTTTCTTGAGCGATTGGGCGCATTGGTGTAAGGTCTTCTCCACCCCGACCGCCTCAAAAGAGCGGTCCACTCCCAGACCCTCCGTCCCCTTCAGGATCCGCTCGACGGGGTCTTCCTCCGCGGCGTTAATTGCAGTCGTGGCTCCCAAAGTCAAAGCAGTCTTCAGACGATGATCCAGAAGATCGACCACAAAGACCGACCCGCACCCTGCCGCCCTGGCCACCTGGAGCAGGAAGAGGCCGATTCCTCCGGCGCCGAAGATAGCCGCGCTCTGACCCAGGCCCAGGTCGGCCTTGCGAGCCGCGTGGACGGCCACGGCCAGCGGTTCCAGGAGCGCGCCTTCTTCGTAGGAGACCGAGTCGGGAAGGCGGTGAACCCAGTCTTCGGAAGCGACGAAGTAGGGGGTGAATCCTCCCTGTCCGGCGCTGTACTGGTAGCGGATGTTCTGGCAGAGATGGTACTCCCCCCGAAGGCAGAAGTAGCACCTGCCGCAGACGATCACCGGCTCCACCGCCACCCGGTCTCCAGGGGAAAATTTGGTAACCGCCGGACCCATCTTGATGATCTCTCCGGAGATCTCGTGACCGATGGCCATGGGGAGAGAAGCCAGGGGGTGCTTCCCTTTGTAGAGATGGATATCTCCCCCGCAGATGCTGCAGGCCTTAACTCTGAGCAGAACGTCATGATCCCCCATGGGAGGGAGGGTTCGTTTCACGAATTCCACCTTCCCGGGAGCGGTGACCATGGCCATGGGGTAATCTTCCATGGGGAAAGCCTCCGGCTATTTTAAAATGCGGAATTCGGAATGCGAAATTCGGAATCGGAAAGAGAAGAAATGATCCAAATCAATATTCCGCATTCCACACTCCGCATTCCGAATTGGGATTATTCCATGATAAAGTCTTTCTTCGAGCCGAACCTTCTCGGAATCCCCATGATCTCCCGGAGCTGGTCTCCCATGAGGAAAGCCGGGGGAGGGCAGCCGGGGACGTAGTTGGGCAGGTGTTTGTATTGTTTCTGACAGTTTCCGATGGGAAGCTGGACGTAACCCGCGGATCCGGAAAGGCGGGCTTCGTAGCCCATGCTGATCTCCACCGCCGGGAGCTCCTCCAAGGAGATTCCGGCGGCTTTTAAGCGCCCCATGGCAATTCGCAGGCCGTTAGGGCAGGCATTACAGGCCTGCCCATGGAGGAAACGGACTTTTTCGGCATCCGATTCGAGCGGAGCGCAGGCGCGGGCAAAAGGACGGCGAACCTCTTCAATAGATCTTCCCAGGACCTTTATTTCCTCTTCATCCCATACCCCCAGACCCATACCCTGGGCCAAACAGAGGGACAGGACTTCCGTCGGGTCAATTCCCATGATCCGGGCGGCGATGGTATCCACGGCCACGGCGTCGGTCCCGGCCATGAGCATATTCAAGCCAACGGGGGTGCCGGCGATCGGCCCATCCCCCTCCATGGCAATAAGTCCATCCACCACGTTCAGGTGGGGTTTCAAAACCGCGTTCAGCTCCGTCAAGGCTTTGTTGAGACCCAGGTAATGGAACCGCTTCTTTTCATCGTAAGTTGTAGTTCCCTTTAAATTCTTCATGGCCGCCGAGAGGGTGCTGGCGAAGTGAGTCTTAAGAACAGGGGCGTTGATGAAGAAATCAGCCCGCAGGACCTCCCTGGAAACCCGGACGCTTTTCAGCAACCCCCCCGCGGGGGTTTTGATTTCCTCGAATTCGCCGTCGTAGAGGTCGAGGAGCCTGGCTCCGGTGACCCGGGCCACTTCTTCGTATCCGTTGGCCGCGAAGGCTTTCTTGGTGTTCAACCCTATGGCTATGGCTTCGGCGATGATGACTTCTTCCGGCCTGGTCTTCTGCACTTCTTCCACCAGGGCCTGCATGAAGACCGGCCCCGTCAGGATTCCCCTTTCCCAGAGGTTTTCCTCGGCGGTGAGGTTGGGCTTGATGAGGACGCGGCTTCCCCGCGGAATGAGCTTCGGAGCCGGCCCGATGAGCGAGAAAAGCTCGGCCATCATCTTCCGCACTTCCTTCAGGTCTTTCCCGTTTTTCCCTTTGACGATGGCAACCGAAGCAGGCACTTGCTTTCCTCCACGTCACAAACTCAAAAGAAATTTATGGGACACAGATAAACACAGATGAACACAGATAAAATATAAAAATATTTTGGGTTTATATTCTAATTTTCTTGATCTGTGTTTATCTGTGTCCATCTGTGTCCAATGATATTATCTTTTAAAAAACTCCACCGCCCCGTGGGGACAGAGGGCCACGCAGAGGCGGCAGCCGTCGCATTTCTCCAGGTTCACCACCAGCTTCTTATCCACCACCGATATGGCGTCGTAGGGGCAGGCCTCCATGCACCTCAGGCATTTCTGGCAGGAGTCCGGGTCGATGCGCGAAGCATAGGGAGTGTCTCCCGGTATTTGACTCGGCGGAATGATGTTCTTCACCGCCCGCCCGGCGAAGGCCGCGATGGAAGAATATCCTTTGGCATCCATCCAGCCTGAAATCTGCCGGAGCCAGCGCTTGACGATCTTGTGCCCGTAAATAATGATGGCCGTGCAGACCTGAACGGAGGAGGCCCCGCAGAGGATGTAGGAAATGACGTCTTCATAACTTCCGATTCCCGCGCCCCCGATCACCGGGGCTTTCAAGTTGGCCTCCGAGGCGCGGACCAGCCACTTACGCGTAATCGAAGCCTGCCAGAATCCGCCGTATCCTCCCATGCCTCCCCAGTGGATGGGCTTTTCGGTCTCGATGTTCAAAAGCAGCCCCTGGTATCTCCCGGTTAAGAGCACGGCATCTGCCCCACCATCGATCATGCGGGAGGCGACCTTGATCGGGTCCACACCTTCGCCCAGCACCTTGCCGATGATCGGAAGGGAGGTCCTGGTTTTGACCCGTTGCAGGATGGAATAACAAAGTTCAGGATCTCTCCCCGCTACCATTCCGGTGGGTTGCCCCTTTTCCACATGGGGGCATTGGAGGTTGAGCTCGATCATGTCCGCACCGTTCTCCGTGGCGAGGTCCGTCAACTTGACCCAGGTTTCCGGGTCCGTGCCGGCGATGGACGCGATGACCTTCACGTCGAAATCATGCGCCTCTTTTGCATATTCCTTCATCTTTTTACGGGCGTATTCTTCGGGAGGGGTAGGGTTGAGCCGCTCGGTGGAGTAGAGAGAGAAATATCCCCCCTTTTCGATCGCTTCCGGATGTTCCACATGCCACCGGGGACGGGGCTGTTTCTGCAGCCACTCGGTGTAGCAGAGGGTCTTGGTGACGAAGGCCGCGGCATCGCTCTTGATGCATTTCTTCACATTGGTCGGGCCGTAGGTGGGGGTACCCGAAGCGATGATGATGGGGTTTTTCAGGGTGACATTCTTTATTTTCATGCTGAGGTCAGGCATAGAACGATCTCCTCCCCTCGTTTCTTTTGAACGGTCCCGTTCTTTATAACACAAATTTTTCGATTCGACTATAAGCCGACAAAATTGCGGAATGCGGAATTTGGAGTGCGGCGACACGTCGCCGCTTTCCGAAGGCGCGACAAGTCGCGCCGGTCGTAGCGCGCGCCAGCCCGCAGGCCCCGGAAAAGCGCCGTCCTGTCGGCGCACTCCCAAAAATGAAATTTGGCGTCTTGGCCAGCCTCGTTCCGATCGCTTCATCATGCATTTTCAATTATGTCATTATTGATGCACTCGTAAAAAGTCTCTAAAGCGTCACCCCGGCGAAAGCCGGGGTCCAGAACATCTTGAAATAACTGGATTCCGGCTTTCGCCGGAATGACGAATTCTATGGAATTGCGACTTTTTACGAGATCATCATTATTAATAAGGCACTTTGTAATTGTTGAAGTCTTCCCCCGCCCGTGGGATAATTCAAAAAAATTCTGAAGAAGTGATGGGAGGACCTATGCCCAAGATTCTTATCATTCAGGGCGCCAATATGAACATTCTGGGCGTCCGGCAGCCGGAAGTCTACGGGAAGACCACGGCCGCCGAGTTGGACCGCATGCTCCTCGATTACGCAAGAAAGAAAGGCTTTGACCTGGAGATCTTTTACACCAATTCGGAGGGGGAATGTATCGACCGGATCATCAAAGCCTATCGTGACAAGGTAGACGCGCTGGTGATGAACCCGGGAGGGTTTACCTACAGCGGCAAAGCCATCGGGGATACGGTGAAGGGGGTCAGCATTCCCTACGTGGAGGTGCATCTGTCCAATCATTATGTGAGGGATATCCACTCGGTCATCGCCGAAGCCGCCCAGGGAATAATCATGGGCCTGGGAATCCAGGTCTATTTCCTGGGGCTGGACGCGGCCCTGTACCTGGTCGATAAAAAGAAGTAGGGGCGGGAAGGAGAAATACGATATGCCCAAAAAGGCCACCTGGAAAACGCAAAAGTATTACCACGGTCCCAGCGGCGCCCATCGCCGGGCGGTTTACAAAGCCATGGGGTACACCACGGACGACATGAAACGGCCCCTCATTGCCATCGTGAACACCTGGGGAGAGGTCTGCCCCGGGCACTACAATCTGGACCACCTGACCCGCACCGTGAGGGATGGCATCTGGAAAGCCGGAGGGACACCCCTGGAATTCACCGCCATCTCCCAGTGCCCCACGGCCAGCCTGGGCGAACCCTCGATGCGCTATGATCTTCCCACGAGGGACCTATTGGCCTTCGACATCGAAGCCATCGTCGAGCAGCAGATCTTCGACGGATTGGTGATCCTGGTCTCCTGCGACAAGGTGGTGCCGGGGGCCCTGCTGGCGGCGGCCCGCCTGGACCTGCCCTGCATCATCCTTCCGGGCGGGTGCATGGAAGTTGGGACCTGCGAGGGCAAAAAGGTTACTCTGTCAGACTTGGATGAGATGGTTTTCGGAGCCCTTCCTCAAGGGAAGGCAGACCTCCGGAAAATAGAGCTCTTGGAAGACGTCGTCTGTCCCTCCCCCGGGGCCTGCTCGATCATGGGCACGGCGAACACTATGCAGTGCCTCGCCGAAGCTGTGGGCATGACCCTTCCCTTTGCCGGCACGGCCCGCGCGGTATCGGCCGAAAGGCTGCGTCTGGGAAAGGCCTCCGGGGAGGCCATCGTTCGCATGGTCTTCAGGGGAGAAACGGCCAGGTCCATTATGGGGGCGAAGAACCTGGAGAACATGCTTCGGGTCTGTATGGCCCTGGGCGGTTCGACCAACGGAGTCCTCCACATCCTCGCCCTGGCCCGGGAGCTGGGCCTGGAAAAGCACATTCACATCGAAAAGGTTGATGAGTTCAGCCGGACCACCCCCTGCATCTCCAATGTTGCGCCGGTGGGTAAATATTTTCTCCCCGATCTTCATGAAGACGGTGGAATACCGGCCTTGATGGCCGAGCTGAAATCCCTCCTCCATCTCTCGGCGAGGGGAGTTGACGGGAGAACCCTGAAACACTGGGTTCAGGCAGGGGAACCCATGCTAAAAGGGGTGAGGCGCTCCATCCTTTCCCTGAATGAGCCGCTCCTGTCCCATGGGGGAATTGCCGTGCTCAAGGGCAACCTGGCCCCCATTAGCTCCTTGGCCCGGATGCTCAACAACACCATTCCTTTCCACCGCGGGCCGGCCCGCTGCTTCAACTCCCAGGAAGAGGCGATGGCGGCGCTGAAGTCGAAGAAGGTGAAAAGCGGGGAAGTGATCGTGGTCCGGTATGCCGGACCCCGGGGGGCGCCGGGAATGCCGGATACCTATGCCCTCCTGGCCACGGTAGTGGGGATGGGGCTGGAAGGGAAACTGGCGGTGGTGACTGATGGGCGTTTCTCGGGGTTTGCCCGGGGGTTGGGGGTCTGCCAGGTTTCTCCGGAGGCCGCGGTGGGCGGCCCCTTGGCTTTGCTCAAGAACGGGGATATAATCTCCATCAGCCTTCCAGAGCGGTCCCTGAAGGCGGAAGTTTCCACTGAGGAATGGAAAAAGCGGAAGGCCAACTGGCAACCTCCGAAGATGAAGCAGGCGCCGGGCATCCTCGGCCTCTTTGCCGTGAACGCCGAGCAGGCCCACCAGGGCGCCCGGCTGGTGGCTCACCCGGCGCCGTGGGAATAATCAAATCTTGGCAAATTGTTTTCCTCCCAGCCGTTGCAGATTCAGGTGATATAAGTAGCCCCTTACGTTGAAACCTGGTTGTAAGGGCGGTTCGCGAACCGCCCCACCAATTCTTCCTGCCAACATGAATACAACAATTCTTATGGAAAAGCTGGGATTTTTATCCAAGAGGAATGAAAAGGAGGGGATTCCTGCTATCTTCTGATGGATGGGTCTAGGTTTGGAAGGTTCTGGCCTGAAAGCTGAACCCTTTCAGGAGGGAGGGCAAAAATGGGTAAGAAAGATAAGATCGGTCTGCGTTTCTCGGAGAAGATGTCCGGGTATTTGACCGAAGGGGAGATGGATTTTGAGCAGGGGGAAAAGCTGGGGGAAGAAGGGAGTACCCCCCTGTCCTTCGATGTAAGCATTCATATAGAAGATGTTGAAGACTTCACCAAGCTCTCCGGCCGAAAAGCCCGGTTGACCGGAACCCTTTCCTACCCGCTCCTCGGACAGGACCTTCCCATCCGAAGCGGCCTTTTCGGCCTCTTTCGCCCCGATCCGGCAACGGGCAAGCGGCATATGACCTACTCCTTCGGGTTCACGGGGAAGGACGGCCAGGACTATTTTCTTTACGGTTACAAGGTAATCTTTGATGACCCGAAGATCGATCTGATGGAGGACATGACCAAGCTTTTCACCCGGATTTACCGGGGGGACTCAACCGACAGTCCCTTTTTTGGATCCGGCATTCTCCATTTCCGCGTGCAGAGCCTTCCTTCCATGCTGGCTTCCTTCACCGTCACCCACACCAGTTCCCTGATCGCCAAATTCAAAGCCGTCTCCCAGTTCTTCTCCTTCTGCTACGGAGAGATCCGCGACACTTACTTCAAAAAAATCAGCCCCCTTTACCACAGCGAGTACGAAAACCTGGTCCTGCGGGGAAAGCTCGCCGACCGCGGGGGAAGGGAACGGGAGTTCTTTTTCTTCTCCGGCATCCATGACAAGGACTTTCCCTGGGGGGATGAAGAGGTCTTCTGGGATGCAGCTCTCATCATAAAAAAAGAAGATGGAAGCTGGGAGAGATATGCCCTTACGGACCGGGATATCAGCGGACTGGATCTGGATGTGGAGGACGGGACTTGCCAATATCAGGGACCGCTCTACCAGATCCTGGAGGGGTATCAATTATTCCGGAGCGAGATTCATAAAACTCATCTGCCCGCTCACCTGCGAAAGGTCCAGGCCCGGATCGAGATCAAATTCGATTATAAGAAATTTGACCCGGTGGATATTCCCTTCGCCGTGAACCCTGAGTATCAGAAGATGATTCCCCATGAGTTAATAGATGACATCCGGGAATGGCATCCCCAGCTGGGGAGCTTGGGGTGGCACATGACCCCCTATCGGGTGAAGGTTAGGGAGGGGAAGATCACCCTTCAGGATGAAGCGGGCTCGAAGGACTATTCTCTGGTCGGGGATAAGACGTTGGGGGAGGCGGAGAAGGCGCTCTTCTCGAATATCCGCTGGCCGAAGCTCTATTACAACTATTTCTGCGCCCTTTCCCCGGAAACCAGGACTCTTTACGTGAAGGTGCGTTCGGATGTTCTGCGGGGCAACCGGAAGGATGTGGTGATCGACCGGATTGAACAGGAACTCGGCAAGATCGTCAGCCGCCT
>JAPLIW010000046.1 GCA_026388915.1 Deltaproteobacteria bacterium | reverse complement strand
GGAGAAGCGGTGCCCGGCCGGGGTCTGCAAGGAGTTGATCACCTACATGATCCTGGAAGACCTCTGCACCGGCTGCCACCGCTGCTTCCGCGAGTGCCCGCAAAAGGCCGTGTCCGGGGAAGTGAAGAAGCCCCATACCATCGACCCGGCCAAGTGCATCAAGTGCGGCATCTGCTACGACGTGTGCAAATTCGACGCCGTGGCCAAGAAATAAAAATTTAACCGCAGAGAACGCAGAGGACGCAGAGAATTGAAAGAAAGGGAATAATGGAATAGTGGAAAAATGGAATAATGGATGAGCAATGATTTTTTCTAATTTTGCTGTTTGATTTCATCATTATTCCAGCATTCCAACATTCCAGTTTTTACTCGGTGATCTCTGTACTACTTACGTTCAATTTCTGAAATTTTTATTAAGCAAAAAGCATCCCCCCCACCCTAACCCTCCCCCTCGAGGGGGGAGGGGAGGGAGGGGGTGATTCCTTTTGGTTGCGGCTCTGCCGCGCTGTGACCTCTGTGGCGAAAAATATTGGAATGGAGTTGGGAATGATAAATATTACGATCGACGGAATGGCGTGCAAAGCCCAGCCTGAGGCCACGATTCTTCAAGTGGCCCGGGACAACGGGATCGAAATCCCCACCCTCTGCCACAACGAGTCCCTGGAACCCGAAGGACGGTGCCGACTCTGTATGGTGGAGGTGAAAAAAGGGACCCGGGTTCGCCTGGTCACTTCCTGCCTCTACCCGGTGGAAGAAGGGCTGCAGGTGCAGACCCAGACGGAAAAAGTCCAGCGGGTCCGTAAAATGGTCCTGGAACTCCTCTGGGCGCGCTGTCCCGACTCCGAGGTCATCGCCGGAATGGCCCGGAAGATGGGGGTGGAGAAATTTCGTTTCAAGCCCGATGAAGGAAACTGGAAATGCATCCTTTGCGGGCAGTGCGCCAAGGCCTGTGAAGAAGCGGTGGGGGTCAGCGCCATCGGCCTTTCCATGCGGGGTTCCATCAAAAAGGTGGGGACCCCCTACGCCGAACCCACCGGGGTCTGCATCGGCTGCGGGGCCTGCCATTACATCTGCCCCACCGGGGCCATCACCCTGACCGAAAAAGACGGCGTGCGCAGCATCTGGGGGCGGGACTTCAAGATGGCCGCCTGCCCGGTGTGCGGCAACTACTTCGCCCCGGAGTACCAGCTGGAATGGATGGCCAAGACCACCGGCGTCTCCCTCGACTTCCTGAAGACCTGCCAGAACTGCCGGAAATAAAGATCGAAGGGGACACAGATAAACTTAGCGCGGCTGCGCCGCAACCAAAAGGAATCACCCCCTCCCTCCCCTCCCCCCTCGAGGGGGAGGGTTAGGGTGGGGGGGATGCTTTTTGCTTAACAAATTTTAAAGATTTTACACAACAGTAGTACAGATGAACACAGATAAGAAAGTGCCTAAAGTTACGAGTGCCTAAAGTTAATAACGGGGCTTTATCGCCTTTAACTCCGAACTCCGAACTCAAAACTTCGAACTCTTTTCGACGCGGATAAACACGGATAAAAGAGATGCAGATTTCGAAAGAAATGTAAGGGCGATTCACGAATCGCCCCAAAATCTATAAGATATAGCAAAAAGGGGGCTTCTTAATGAAGCCCCCTTTTGCTTTGGGATTTCATGACCCGCATTGAGTCAATCAGTATGCCAATTTTTTCTTCAGCCTCCATCAAAGATTAGAAAAAGGAACCCTGACTTCTCAAAATAAATTTTAGATAACCAATTCATAGCCGAAGCTATGCATTTTCCAAGAAAACGATTTCACCAAAGTGTGAGGATGATACCATTTCAGGAGTTCAGGATTACGAGTTGAAATATGCAAAAAAAGGCAGAGCCATTTCTGACCCTGCCAATTTCAGTCTTCGAAAGCTTGAGATTTACTCCGCCCCACCTCTGCTATCCTTCCCAGATCACTTGTAAGCCCCGCAACAGATTATAAGATCACCCTCTTTCTGAATGTAGGTGGTCTTGGATTCTTCCTGCTTGGTCACGGGATTCAGATAGGTATAGTCAACCAACCCTGAACCTTTGGTTTTCGCGAGTTCCACTATTTCTTTCCTAAAAAGCTTGCCCTTGCTGTCCGGTTCATTAACCAGATCCTTACCGATCAATTTGGGATTCACAGGATGGGCCATCATTACTGCGTTCAAATCATACGCGAATACATACATTTCACCCTTCACGAATTTACCCTTAGGCGTATTGAATTCCTTCAGAGCTTTTTCTTGGCCGTTTGCTTTCACATATGCAACGGCTTGCTCCACCATCTTTTTTGCCTCTTCAGGGGTAGCCTTTTGCGCGGCATACCCCCAAGACATTGCGAAGAGACAAATGAGTATCGATATCATAAATTTCTTAAACATATCCTTCATCCCCTCCTTTCGCGAGGCTTGTCATGAGAAGAATCGATAGAGTCCTCCCCGAATCTCGAACATTGTGGGCTTTTTTCAATATGAATTCGATTTTTCGCACTACGAGTTTACACCAGGAAGTTACCTCCAAAGGGATATGGAGCCCCCTTGGAGGCTTCACATGATGATCTTTTGGTAATCCCACTTTCTCATTTTACCAACCAGAAGGTTAAAGGTCAGGTTGTGAGGATAATTAGGAACGGCTGGGAGAAAACAAAGAAAAGATACTCTTATTCGCATGGAAGGTCAAGAGGAATTTTGCTAAATGTCAACCTAAAAAAAGCCCCAAAATGCCTTTGGTTATGCCTTTGGTATGCCTTTGGAAAGAGTATCGGTTTTCAGGCCCAAATTGAAAATTTGCGTTTGAAATGGTGAAATTTCGGAAAGAACTCTAAAAACAAGACTTCAGGAAGTACTATACATTCAAGCTATGTTGCCCATTAGGACGGCTGCAGGTCGCCTTCTTTTATTCAAATGTAGATTCATGATCGCATCTTTTTGCGTTTTCGAAAATGCATTCAACCCAAACAGCAGATGTCATACCTATGGAAAATGGCTCGGAGGAGCGGCCTGGGGGGGATCGCGATGCGATCCCCGCACAAGGCACAGGGCCGGTGCAGTTTTAAGTTCTCTGGACTCAGGGTTTCAGCGGAGTAATGACTTTTTGCCCAGCCAGCAATTCTTCGCCCGGGGAAAATGCCGGGGGACATTTCTGCTCTGCATTTCCTGCAAATATCATCCGCTTTCCTGACAGAGATAAAGGGGGCTTCTCCTGGAAGCCCCCTTTTGCTTTGGGGGTCAAGCCCCGGATTCAATCGGTCCGCCGTTACTTTCCCTTGAGGGCGGCGTGTTCCTTTTTGATCTTGGCGAGAAGGTCCGGCTGGGTCAAAAGATCCAGGGCCACGCTGGCCTCCACCTTGGTGGAGACGATGAGGGCGCTTTTGCCAAGATCGCTCAACGAGGCGTCCGCAAACTCCTGGCTGTGACCGGGGCATCCGCTGGGGGCGCTTTTGACCCTCAGCTCCAGGGACGGGATGTTGAAGCTCACGGTCCCGAAATCCGTGGACCCGGCCGTGGTCTCCGGGCAGGGGTCCGCTTCCTGGGGATCCGCGGCGCCGTATTCCCGGGAGTATTGGAAGGCGAGTTTCTCGAGCGTTTCCACGTGGATCCGGTTGTCATACCGGCCCTGGGGCGTGATCGTCACCTGCGTCCCGGTCATGAGCGTGGCGCCTTTCACGATGTCCATTACCCGCTTGACCTGCATGTCCAGGTAAGGGCGCTGGAAGTGTCGGATGAACCAGACCGTGGCCGCCCGCTGGGGAACGATGTTGGGCGCCGCTCCGCCATCGGTGATCACCCCGTGCATGCGGGTCCCGGGTTCGGAGTGTTCCCGCAGGGCGTCGATGGCGTTGAACATGAGGATCACGGCGTCCAGGGCTGACTTTCCTTCCCAGGGCTTGGAGGAAGCGTGCGAGGGCTTTCCGGTGAAAACGAACTCGTAGGCGTCCAGGGCCATGCCCGAGGGGCCGGATCTCCGGTAAGTGGTTTTGTCTCCGCCGTGAAACATGAGGGTGATGTCCGCGTCCTTGAAGCAGCCGGAATCGTACATGATCGCTTTAACCGGCGGCGGGATCTCTTCCGCCGGCGTTCCCCAGACCACCAGCCGGCCCGGGATCTTCCTGGCCTTCATGACCTCCGCCAGGGCCACGGCCGCGCCGATGCCGATGGGACTCTGCATGTTGTGCTGACAGCCGTGGAAGGCCTTTCCCCCCGGACCCCGCAGGGCGTCATACTCCACGAGAAAGGCGATCGTGGGACCGCCCTCCTGGCCTGGGTATGTGGCCTTGAAGACCGTGGGCAAGGTCTTGATCTTCCAGGCCTTCTCCAGGATCGGCTCCCAGGAGTCGGCGATCTTATTCAGGCCGATTTCCACCTGCCATCCTTTCCCCTTCAGATATCCGGTCAGCATCTCGACCGCCTTGGTTTCCTTGTGGCCCGGTTCGGGATTCTGGTAGAGCCACTCGTTCATGCGCAAAAGGTCTCCCTTCATGGCCTCAATCTTCTGCAGAACCATCTGCCGGCTGTCTTGGGCCACCGCCGCTCCGGCGACCGCCAGGATCAGCAGGAGCGCCCCGAAGCCCGCCGCCGCTTTCATCATTCTTATTTTTTCCATGCGATGACCCTCCTTTGCTGAAGATGTGCTGCCAAACGCGTAGTATATACAACGCCCCGGGGGCGATGTCAAACGGAAGGACGCGGCCAGCCTTGCTTATCCTTCCTTTCGGAGTCGGCTCTTTTACATTTCGATCCCGGGCCCTTGGAAGAATAGACCCCCCCCAATTTTTTTGAAATTTGATCTTGAAAATTGGGCTCAATTTTGATTTACTAAGGTCGTTTCGGGTTCTCTGCCGGCCTGGATTTCCCTCGGGGTGTCTTTTCGAATTGGCAGGGGGCGGAAAGAAGCGGCCCCATCAAAGAATAAAGGAGGTTGGCTTATGGCGCGGAAAACGTCTCTATGGGTTTGGAGAGGGTTGGGGATTTTTGCGCTGGTTCTCCTCCTCGGCCAGGCGGGAACGGCCCTGGCCCAGGATGCCATCAAGATCGGGGCGGTCTTGCCGCTGAGCAAAGCCTCCTTCGCGCAGGCGGGGGAAGAGCAAAGGCGCGGGCTGCTGATGGCCCTGGAAGAAATCAACCAGGCCGGAGGAGTTCTGGGAAAGAAGCTGGAGCTGATCATCGAAGACGACACCGGCGAGCCTTCCGTGGGCATTGCCGCCGCGGAAAAGCTGATCTCCCGGGACAAGGTGGTGGCCCTGATCGGCGGCTACTCCAGCACCATCACCTACGCCCAGCTCAATGCCATCCAGCGCTATGAACCCTTCGTGGCCTGGGTGGGAGCATCCTCCACCAAGGTGGAGCATGAATTCGGGCCCAAGAGGTGGTTTTTCCATTACCATCCCTGGGACTATCACCGTCAATCAACGGTCCGTGATTTTATCCTTTCCCTCAATCCCCGGCCCAAGAACGTGGCCGTCGCCTACGAGGACGGGATCTACGGAACCACCAGCCGGGATTACGTGGTGAAATACCTGAAGGAGAAGGGATTCAACGTGGTCTTCGATGAGCGGTTCAAGAGCGGATCCTCGGATTTCACCCCCATGCTCACCAAGATCAAGCGGACCAACCCGGAGGTCTTTTACTGGGTGGCCTACGCCGGAGACACCACCCTCATCATGAAGCAGGCCAAAGAAATCGACTTCAATCCCAAGCTGTTCCTCTCGGTGGCCGTGAATTTCCCCCAGTACAAGCCCTCTCTGGGGGCCACGGGGGACTTTGTCTCCGGAGTGGACGTGTGGGTTCCGGGAATGAAGCTGCCGGAGACGGTGAAGTGGATGGAGAAGTTCAAGAAGGCCTACCCCGACCGGACCCCCGAATACTGGGCCCCCCTGGCCTACACCAACCTGATGACCGTGGTGGAGGCCATCAAGAGGGCCTGGTCCACGGACAAGGAGAAGCTCATCGCTGCCATGGAGAAGACGGACTACAACTCCCCCATGGGGAAGATGACCTTCAAGAAGAGCGAGGAGGGGGGACTGCATCAGGCCATCGACGAGCAGATCGTCACCCAGTGGCAGGCGGGGGTTTCCCATGTCGTCTATCCGGTCCCCAAAGCCACCAGCAAGCTGATCTATCCCACGCCGAACTGGAAAAGCCGATAGTCCTGAAAGGTCTGTAGGGGCGGTTCGCGAACCGCCCCTACGGCGGAATGGCCGACCCTCTCGTAGGGGCCATTCATGATTGGCCCCTGCCCGGTTGCGAGCCGGATTATGGAATGGGCTGATTTTTTGCAAAGCTTTGCCAACGGGCTCCTGATCGCCGGGCTCTATGCGGCGGTCACCCTGGGGCTTACCCTGGTGCTGGGGGTGATGGGGATCGTCAACTTCGCCCACGGCGAAATGGTCATGCTGGGGGCCTACAACACCTTCTGGTTGTTTACTCTGCTGGGAATCGATCCCCTT